>JAFDFO010000043.1 GCA_019309815.1 Deltaproteobacteria bacterium | reverse complement strand
AGGGCATGAAGGCCTATCTGAGGGAGAACTTGTTTGTCCGCTACTATCTTCATTTCGTCCATCCCGTACCCCAGGGAGGCACTGGTGACCTCGGCTACTATGAGGAGTATTATTACCATCCCTGGAGGCGGGGGAGTTCTGAGTTTGACCGGGAGGGATACATGCACGAAGAGGGCGCCCGACTCATGCTGATTCCCGCTTTGGTTCCCGGCGAAGAGGATGATGAGCTTTTCGTAGGGGGACTCCTCGAGGCGCTCAAAGAAAGGTTCCCTCTGCTGAGCCTTTGCCTTGGTGAGGGGACCTTTTCCCTGGTACAAAACACAGACCTGAGAAGTAAGGCGGAGAAGGTGTACTACGGTCCCGATCCCTCCAAGACACCTGCAGAGATCGGGCGTAACCTCTTTGCCCAGGACCTTCTCGAGAATTCTTGTGTTGCCCTTCGGTCGGGGACGCTTTCTGTGGCGTCTCCCTGTGCGCCCTCTCTCTTCATTACAGCGGATGATGGTCTGGTGTATCCGTGCATGGATGCCTTCAAAAGGGGCGAAGCCTTGACGGGCGCTTATGCAGAGGTGGACCTGGAGAAGATTGTCAAACGATCTGAAGCGGTGAGGGAAAAGGAGCGCGATTGCAAGGCTTGCAGAGAACACGTGATCCGACAATTCTCAAAACTGCCCTTGCCAGGAGGCCTTCAAAGTGAAGTAGGCATCTTGCTGGAACGTCTTGAAGCTGAGAAGTGATTCCGTAAGGCGACACTATTGGTCTTAAAAAGAGAACAATATGTGGTGATGAATTCGAATCAAACAGCTTAACCCACATGAAAAGAAGAAACCCCACCAACGTTGACTTCACCAACAAACTAAAAGGCGAAATTATTGCCCTGGGTGCGGACCTCGTTGGTGTGGCGGATATCACGCCATTCAACCAGGCAAGATTGACTCCCCCTAACCTGCTGGACCCCTATTTTCGGGCGATTTCCGTCGGCGTGAGACTCCCGGCAGCCGTATTCGAACAGATCATCGATCGTCCGACACCTCTCTACGCATCTGTGTACCAGACCGCTAATAACTTGCTCGACCAAATCGCCTTTCGTACAGCCGGTATCCTTCAGGGTCACGGTTCTGACGCCCTTCCCATTCCAGCGTCGCAGGTTTTGGATAAAAAGAATTGGTATGGTGCTATCTCCCACAAGGCTGTGGGCCGCATGGCCGGCTTGGGATGGCAGGGGAAAAGCCTGCTTCTGGTCAACCCTCTGTATGGTCCCCGGATCCGACTCGTCACTGTTCTCACAAACGCTCCATTGAACATTGATCGGCCCATAAAGAACCGTTGTGGAAAGTGTATGCTCTGTCGTGACGCCTGTCCGGTGGGAGCCATCAAGGGTGTGAACACGGAACAACATTACAAAAACAGAAGCGAGGCGATCTATCTTGGGCGTTGTGCGGAAAAGCTGGCTGGGGAGTTTTCGAAGATCCCCGGTGTTGGTGCGCCTATCTGCGGCATTTGCATCAAGGTATGTCCCTTTGGTCGAAAGAAAGCAGATCTGCGTAAGCCGGAGATCAAATAATCGGATATCGCTAGTCACACCACCTTAGCGTACGGTTTGTGCCGGATCACTTAACCGGGCAGGCAAGGTCTGTAGGTGGGAACTGCTGAGTAGGGGTCTGCTTTGAAGTGATTTCGGGGACAAACCCCGGTTTGTTGGAGAGGCTGTCTCCTTTCTTCTTCAACCATACGAACGTTCCCGAGAAACCAAATAAGCCAAAGACACCCACAAGAATATTCTCGTTGACGGGAATTACCGTGGATAGCAAATGTCCAAGAACGATCCCTGCAATCAGGACGAGTATGGGCAACATATAAACGAGGAACGATACCTTTACCAGGGAAGAACCCGCCATGCTGATGGTGACGATGTCACCAACCTCTGCCCCGGCGGTGTTGCGAGCCGGGATCTCTGCATTCGCCCCTCCACCTCCAAGAGTGGAGCAGGCCTCTTTGGCCTTGCAACTTTCACACTCCGGCTCCATTATAGTCACCACCAGCGCCATGCGACCCTGGATTGCTCTCACAACACCGGTTCTGGTCAATACCTCGCCCATGTCTCCTCATCCCCAAAGCTTGGTCTCAATACCGGGGTTCTCGCTGTGATTTTAGCTCCCCCACGGCCGGGCAAACAACCAATTTCTGTTTGACTGGTGTTCGTTATCCGTTTTAAGGTACGCTCTGATTTTCCATCGGAGAAAGGAACATTATCATGGAAGCCTTCAAAAATAAAGTCCTTGAGGCGACTGAGTTTGTTCAATCCAAGATACCCGTCAGCCCGGTGATAGGGCTTCAGATCGGTACTGGTCTGGGTGATAGTGTGGACGGCATGGAGGAGGTTGTGTCGATTGACTACGAGGACATTCCTCACTTTTCTGTCTCCACTGTGCCAACCCACCACGGGCGTGTTCTGTGTGGCCAACTGGGAGGAAAGGCGGTCATGGTCATGCAGGGCCGTTTCCACTACTACGAAGGATATAGCATGCAGGAAGTGACCCTTCCAATCAGGGTTATGCAGCAGATGGGTGTGACGACCCTTATATTGTCTAACGCAGCGGGCGGGATTAACCCAGCGTTCGAGGTAGGCGATATCATGGTCATTACCGATCATATCAATCTGACCGGAAATAATCCTCTGGTCGGGCCGAATATAGATGAGTGGGGGCCGCGGTTTCCTGATATGTCTCAGGTGTATGACCCAGACTTGGTGGTTCTGGCCGAAAAGGCAGCTCTCGAAAACGGCATTCGGGTTCAGAAAGGCGTTTACGTGTGGCTCCCGGGCCCGTCTCTTGAGACAGGTGCGGAGATTCGCTTCCTGAAGACCATCGGGGTCGACGCCGTAGGTCTCTCTACAATTCCCGAGGTGATTGCAGGGGTTCATGGCGGGATGGCGATCCTCGGGTTATCCGTGATCACGAACATGAATATTCCAGACGATTTCAAACCTGCCCTGGTGGAAGACATCATTGCGGCTGCCGAGAGGACCGCGCCCAGCCTTCAGACCATTGTCAGGGGGGTTATAGAGGAGTTACCAACCTAGTCATTGCTTTTGGCTGCAGTGGTCGGACGGAATGCACGACAAATGGAATCAGTCGATATACTAATCAACAACGGATGGGTCCTTACCATGGATCCCGAGGACACTCTCATTGAGAAAGGGGCTGTGGCCGTATCCGGTGAACGCATTGTCGCGGTCGGGGAAGACCTTGTGTTAGCTGCTTCATACAAGGCTGCGAAGACGGTTGACGCCCGAGGTGGGATCATCATGCCGGGTCTGGTGAATGCGCACACCCATGCAGCCATGACGTGTTTTCGCGGGATAGCCGACGACCTGCCTCTCATGACCTGGCTGAATGATCATATTTTCCCTGCTGAGGCAAAACTAACCTTTGATATAGTATATCAAGGGACGCTCCTTGCCTGTGCCGAGATGATCCTCTCCGGAACCACCACTTTCTGCGACATGTATCTCTTTGAAGACGCTGTGGCCCAGGCTGCAAAGACGGTCGGGATACGCGCGGTCGTGGGCGAGGTGATCTATGATTTTCCATCCCCCAACTACGGTCCTGTGGAAGCGGGACTGAAGTACACGGAAGATCTCATCGAAAAGTGGCGTGATGATCCGCTAATTACCATCGCCGTGGAACCCCACTCTGTCTATGTCTGTTCTCCGGAGTTACTTCAGAAGGCGCGAGCCATTGCTGACAAAAATGATGTGCCCTTGATTATTCACGTTGCAGAAACAGAGAGAGAGGTGGTGATTATTCACGTTGCAGAAACAGAGAGAGAGGTGGCCGAAGTCATGGGGAAATATGGGCGGACCCCCGTGGCCCATTTGGCAGACATAGGAATACTTGGTCCCAACCTGATTGCAGACCACTGCGTGGTATTAACTCCGGAAGACATTACACTGCTCAAGGAGTTTGACGTTAAGGTTGCACACAACCCGGAGAGCAACATGAAACTTGCTTCGGGTATTGCTCCCATCCCTGAACTTCTCGACCATGGGATCATTGTGGGGATTGGAACGGACGGTTGTGCGAGCAATAACAACCTGGATCTTTTTCAGGAGATGGACACGGCAGCCAAGCTTCACAAGGTAGACAGCCTCGACCCCACGGTCATGGATGCGCGGACTGTGGTGAGGATGGCCACGATTGATGGGGCACGGGTGTTGGGACTGGAAGACACTACAGGTTCACTAGAGACAGGGAAGAAAGCCGATGTCATCATTGTTGACGTTAACCGTCCGCACCTGATCCCAATGTATAATGTCTACTCCCATCTCGTCTATGCGGTTACCGGCAGTGATGTGGTGACGGCCATCGTGAATGGCAGACTCCTGATGGAGGACCGGGTTTTGACGACGGTAGATGTGGATGCCGTGATGAGGGCTGTAAACCAGATCGCGCAGGATATTACGTAGGATGGCAGAGGACACACTCTACGATATTGTGGTCCACAACGGGATCGTCTTGACTGTGAATGGCGAGTTCGACGTGTTCCGGAAGGGTCTGGTGTGCATCGCCGACGGCACTCTGAAGCGCGTGGAAGATCGGGCAAACAGTGAACCCCTTCCTGCAGCCAGCCAGGTCATAGACGCTGCAGGAGGCATAATCATGCCTGGGTTGGTCAACAGCCACACTCATGTACCCATGTCCCTGTTTCGGGGCTTGGCCGATGATCTCCCGCTGACGGACTGGTTGAACGACCATATCTTCAAGGCCGAGACGCAATGGTTGAATCCTGAAAGCGTTCATGTAGGCACACTCCTTTCCTGTGCCGAGATGCTTCTGTCCGGCACGACCACCTTCTGTGATGGTTATTTTTTTGAGGATGCCGTAGCTGCAGCAGTGATAGAGTCCGGGATGCGTGCCGTCCTTGCGCAGGGGATCATTGACTTTCCGGCCCCTGGCGTACCCGATCCCCAAGAAAATGTTACCAAAGCTGCGCAGTTCATCGAGACCTGGCAGGGAAAGAGCACTTTGATTACTCCGGGGCTGTTTTGCCATTCTCCGTACACCTGCTCTGAGGAGACACTCAGGAAGGCACGCAAAGTAGCGGATGAGAAAGACACCCTCTTTCAAATCCACGTGGCCGAGACAAAGGGTGAACTGCGGGAGATTGAAGAACGACACGGGACGACCCCTGTTCAATACCTTGACCGGATCGGGATATTAAATGAAAGGACCCTTCTGGTTCACGCCATCTGGGTAAATGACGCAGACATCGCCTGTATGGCCGAGCGTTATGTAAGTATTTCGGTTGCCACGGAAAGTGAGATGAAGCTGGCCTCAGGGGTAGCGCCGATCCCTGAATTTCTCGAGAACGGACTCTCTGTAGGCATTGGAACAGATAGCTGCGCAAGCAACAACAACCTGGACATGTTTCAGGAGATAGATACCTCGGCAAAGCTTCACAAGGTGAAGAGAGGTGACCCCACAGTAATGGATGCGAGGCAAGTGTTGACCCTGGCAACCAGAGGCGGTGCAGAAGCGATTGGCCTCGGGGAGCAGGTCGGGTCACTCGAGGTGGGAAAGAAGGCGGATTTGATCATTATCGACACCCACAAGCCTCACCTGACCCCGCTCTATGACCCGGTCTCTCACCTGGTCTACGCAGCAAGCGGCAGTGATGTCAGAGATGTGATCATTGATGGCCGATTGACCGTTAAAGACAGGATGGTTCTTTCCTTCAACCTTGAACCCATCATCGAATCTGTTCAGGACCTGGCCCGCCAGATAGCTTCCTAGACAATGGCCGCAGCGGCATTCAAGGCTTCTTCCGCTGTGCTTACATACTGAATCTCGTCGATATCAGGCCACGTGGTAAGGCCTATCACTGGTTTTCCTATCTTCAGGGCAATGCTGATCTCCGACAATGTTCCGTATCCGCCCGAAATCGCTATGAGTAGATCTGAGCTTCGCACCACCAGTACATTTCGGGCCTGGCCCAAGTCGGTCACGATGGGAATGGCAACGTAAGGGTTGGCTTGGTCCCTGTCATGGCCGGGAAGGATACCCACAGTCTGTCCTCCTGCCTCATGGGCCCCTCGACAGGCGCCCTCCATGACGCCGCCCAACCCGCCGCAGACGAGCGTAGCACCCATCCCGGCTATGCCAACGCCTACTCTCCGTGCTGATTCGTAGGTCTCGTTGCTGCAACTTCCTGCTCCGATAACACCGATCATTTTCACTGGCATATTTCCTCCAACTATGGTGAACCGCAGGTCCGAAAGGGATCAGAGTGGTCCCCGCCTTGACTGTTGCGCTGTGCTACTTCATATGATATCGGAGAAAGGTCTAATATCCAAGGACCAACCATGACCGTCAAACAAAAAACCTCAAATTCCGAGACAGCCAAGTTCACGCCGACCGAACTTGAGAAAAAACTCATTGCGCTGATTCAGGCAGATATTCCCGTGACAGAGCGGCCTTTTCTGGAACTTGCAAGAGAAATCGGTGCTGAAGAAGAAGACATGTTGGAGACCCTGCGGAGACTTCAGAAGGATGGCATCATTCGCCGTTTTGGTGCCACAATCCGTCATCAAATCTCGGGATATCAGGCCAATGCCATGGTGGCTTGGCAGGTTAGTGAAGACCGCATAGATGAGGTAGGAAAAATGATGGCTGCTTTTGAGGGGGTGTCTCACTGCTACCGGCGAAACCCCGTAGATGGTTGGCCTTATAATCTATACACGATGATTCATGCCAAGGCTGAGAAGGGCTGTCATGAATTAGCGGAAGCCATGTCCACCTTGGCATCAGTGAAAAACTACACCCTCCTTTTTAGCCGTGATGAGTTAAAAAAGACCTCCATGAAATACTTCCCTTCATAAAATCGCTCCGCGACGCGGCTGCGCCGCTCAAGAAATGGAAATCCCTATACTATCAAAGTAATATGGAAAAAGACCCCCCCCATGTCCTTCTGGTCAACCCGTGGATAGATGATTTTGCGGCCTATGATTTCTGGGCCAAGCCGATAGGGATCCTTGCCATCGCCGGTATCCTGAAGACATGCGGGTATCATGTACGCTATGTCGACTGTTTGGACAGGTTTCACCCCGGACTGTCACGGCTCCCGGAAGCCGGTCAGTTTGGCAAAGGCCCTTACCTGAAGACACGGATTGAAAAACCAGGAAAGCTGCACGATATCCCGAGGCATTATTCCAGATACGGCTTACCGGATAGTTTAGTGCGAGAAGGCATAGGCGATGGTCCTGAGCCGGCGGCAGTCCTCGTGACATCGTTGATGACGTACTGGTATCCGGGGGTCATTGCGCTTATCAAGGTGGTGCGAGAGGTGTTTCCCGAAGTGCCGGTAGTGCTGGGGGGGATTTATGCTACGCTTTGTTATGAACACGCTACCCGGCATGCGGGCGCAGACATAGTCTTGCCGGGTCTGTGCGAAACAAAACTCCTTGAATTCCTGGGCGACCTGACAGGACTTAGAGGAAGACCCGGGTTTCATTCCGGTGAGCTTGACACCTACCCCTATCCGGCCTTTGAATTACAGTCCGCTATTCCTTACGTCCCTATCCTGACCGGCCAGGGTTGCCCCTTCCGTTGTGCTTACTGTGCATCGGTGTTCTTAAACCCGGGGCTCAGACGCAGATCACCTGATCATGTGGTAGAGGAGATCACCTACTGGCATGAAGAACACGCGGTCGTCGATTTTGCCTTCTATGATGACGCCCTGCTAATAGAGGCGGACAGGCACATTATGCCCGTCCTGGAAGGAGTTGTGCGTCGCGGTCTCCAGGTTCGTTTCCACACACCCAATGCACTCCACATCAGACCCTTGTCAAGAGAAGTGGCAGGACTGCTGTTTCGGGCGGGATTCAAGACCATTCGGCTGGGGCTCGAAACTGCCTTTTTTGATGATCGCCAGGCCATCGACAGCAAGGTTGAGCCGGGTGAATTTGAACAGGCGGTTGGTTACCTGAAAGAGGCCGGCTTTAAAGGAGAAGACATGGGTGCTTATCTTCTCTATGGGCTGCCTGGACAGGACCTTTCTAAACTTGAGCGCTCAATCAAGATGGTAAAGGCATGCGGGGTAAGACCCATCCTGGCTCAATACTCTCCCATCCCTCACACCGAGCTTTGGCATGAGGCGGTCAAGGCTTCGCGCTATGATCTGGGAGAAGATCCCATCTTTCACAACAATTCAATCTTCCCATGTCGGAAAGCGCCGTTTTCTTGGGAAGAGGTCAGGTATCTAAAGGGCTTGGTACAGGAGTAGGCTTCAGGATAGTCACGGCATGCTCGTGATCTTCAGTGATGCTTCATGTGTTCCAGGTCGAGGGCTCTCAGGTTCATACGCAAGTCATAAGCATGGTCATCGGCATTCCATCGAACGGCAAAACCGAGCCTGCGGGCGAGCGAAAGGACCGTCTTGTTTTCCGGCAGAACCATGCCGACAATCGATTCGATTCCTCGCTCTTTGGCGATGGAAAAACCGTGTTCAAATAGCTTTGCCCCGACCCCCTTCCCCTGCCAGGGATCGCCCACCACGACTGCGAGTTCTGCTTGCTTTCCACCGGGATCACACATGAGCCTGAACACGCCCAAGATCTTCTGATCTTCTGTATTTCTTTCAATGGCAACGAGGACCACATGGCGGTCATGGTCAACTTGCGCGAGCTTTTTGAACATCTCTTCTGATGGGTCGTGCAATTGTGTGAAAAAACGGAAATAGACAGTCTTGGGAGACAGACTATGAAACAATGCCTTGAGTCGCGGCGCATCGTCAGCCTTCATAGGGCGGATGAGAATGTCCAGCCCGGCCCTGGTGGTTGTGGACACTTCGTATTGGTCAGGGTAGTCTTTGATTACCATGGGATGCGGATCTTCCGACAGTTGGGGGAGGAGCTGATATCGAGGCTTTCCTTCAACCAATGATAATTTCGTCAAGGGATCGCTTGGGGACGTGATGTGCTCCCTTCTCGTCACGCCAGTACTTGATGTCTCCGTCCGGCCCCACATTCTCGATAATAACACTCTCCTTCGGCTTTCCAAGGGCAATCACGAGGAGTATCTCCAAGTGGTCCTGGATCGAGATGGCCTGACGGAGTTCTTTGCGTCTGACCGAGCCTATCATGCATCCACCAAGGCCCTTTTCGGCAGCTCCAAGGAGAATGGTCTGGCAAGCAATCCCGTGATCACATCCAAACGATTTGGTGACGGTGGTATCCCCCAGCACAATAATGTGGGCTGATGGTCTTTCACCTTCCGGCGGTCCAGCCCAGTCAGTCAAGTATCCTGCCCACCCGAGATGTGCAAATATGGAGGCATTCTTCTCTGGTTCGCACGAAAGAATATACTTCAGCGGCTGCAAGTTGGCGGCCGATGCACAATAGCGTGTAAGATCAACAAGTGTTTTCAAGGTTTCAATCTCTATGGAAACCTCTTGGTGAAACCGGCGATAACTGCGGTTACTGCGTATTAGATCCGCGATCACCTTGACTCCCTTTGAGTGAAACTTGGTTGCCTGATGCCCGGCATCGGCCGCTTTTTTGGGGGGGCCTTATGTGACTCCGGATAAAGGGCAGCCTATGATTCAATGATGAGCTGTTCGTCTCTAATCTTTAACCACTCTATGTTTTTGTTATTTTCATCCCGGTATTTCCGGTTGAGCTCTTGAATATGAGCCATTTCTATCTCGTTATTACATTGTGTACAATGGTACCTGAAAGAGGAAGTTATATTCATGTCGCAGCCGCACGTGTCGCAGGTCACTTTCATTTCGTGCCTCCCTGGTTCAAGATTCTTACAGACTCGTACAGGAGTTGATTTTCTTAACATCTTTGGGATATGTTGTCAAAAGACAGCTCACTCCAGGTTGTCCTCAGAATAAGTTGTCCGACAAATTTCACGCGTCCATTGGGGCACGCATGGCCACAAAACCTTCCAAGACCTCTGCTGCTTACCGTCCCTTTGAGAGTCTCAAAGAGCTACTTGAGAAAAGATCATTTGCGTTGCCTTCCGGCCACATGGAAGAGATAGCAAAAAAAGTTTATGATGATGGTGCAAAAGATACTGATTCAGAAGAAAACATTTTTCAGAAGGCCATGACAGGCGTCGAGCCAATCATACATGAGCCAGTGTCGTTGGGTGGACGTCGAGTTAGCCCCGCCAAGGTCTTAGAACAGGACCCTCAGGCTGAAGCCCTTTCCCGATTGGAAGACTTGGTAAGGGGTGGAGAGGGATTCATCATCTCTGACACGCCAGAATACATGGAAGGCACCGGGTATGGTGTGAACCCTGACTTGGCCAGACGCTTGCACCAGGGTGATTTTTCTATTCAGGCCCACGTCGATCTCCACGGACTCGGTGTAGCTGATGCCCAGGAGGCCTTTGAGCGGTTTCTTAAGGAGGTGCTGCTTTGCGGGAAGACGGCAGTGTTGGTCGTACACGGACGTGGTCTTTCCTCACCAGCAGAACCCGTGCTGAAGACAAAAGTCAAGGAATGGCTTACAACCGGCCCTTGGCGCAAGTGGGTTATAGCCTTTACGAGCGCCAGGGCCTGTGACGGCGGCACTGGAGCGACATATATCCTGTTGCGACAACGCCCAGCCACAAAACGTCACCGGAGACAGCACCACAAGAAAACCTCGGGCTGAACCACAGACACAAGTGCAGCCTCGTTCCCGCCAGAATCTGTTAAGGCGGGCTTCGGCGATTTCCCAAACATCCATCGCGTTCCCGGCCTTCCCTCCCTTTCCACTCAGATTACCACCCGCCAGATAACGCTGTTTTTCGAAAAACCACTACATATAGTGTTTTGGTTTGTAGGCTATGGAATATTTAGTTGACATCCCGGGAAGAATAAGATATGTTACCCGAAATATTTCACAAATCAGCCCGAGGGTGATGCATGCTCAAGATCCTGCTTGTGGACGACGAGAGCTTTGTTTCTGAAGTGCTTCAGGAAATATTGAACAGGTTGGGGCACCATGTAGAAACGGCACCAGGTGGCAAAGAGGGTCTTCTGATGTTTGACAGCCAGGCCTATGACCTGGTGATCACCGATATTCGGATGCCAGGCGTTGACGGGCATGGTGTTGCCCGGCACATCCGAAGTTCTGAGAGACCCTATACCCCGGTCATAGGAATTTCTGGAACTCCGTGGTTTCTTGAAGGTGACACATTCGATTCCGTCATCTCCAAGCCTTTCACCGTTAAAGCCCTGACAACAGCCATTGATGACGCCATTGGGCACCCAATAGCCCCCCCATCACTCCAACAACATCCGGTTTTGTCAATGGGGTAAGGGAGGGTGTTTGGGCTCACAAGCTCCCTCCTGCTCAGCCGCGTGGACACCGGAACACGTCATGATATCTATCTTTGATTCAAGAAGGAGAATAGGATAACCAAAAGCCCCTTTTGTCCTCAACAGGTGCGAGCGGCCCCAATGCCCCTGCATGAGGGGTGGGACCTTTCGACTGAGAAAAGTTGTCTTGTCAGACCGCCTGTACTATGCTTTTGGAACGTGATGCAGCGTAACCCTTGTAAATACTGAATTAAGACGAGAGAGGTTTCGGGAAAGCTTGATGCGCGCGGTTGCGTGGATGCAGATTTTTGTCATCCTTTTTATTATAGGGTATTCTACGTATGCCCTTTTTCAGGGTGATTTTGAGCGGGCGCTCTTGCCGTATCCTATATTGATCTTATATTATCTCCTGTTTGCACGGAAGAAGACAAAAGGGATCTCATCCGCGGAAAATCATGATCAACGGGGCAGGTATGAGTAGACGGTTGCCCGAGAGGGTCCTCCTGCAGATGCCAACGATTTTGAGCGTTGACTGTCTTTGCGGATGGTTTCTCCTGTAATGAATTGCCATGATACGAAAAGCTACTGTTAGAGATGTGGAGGCTATTCACCGCCTTCTAAAACAGCATGCTGAACGCGGGGAACTCCTGCCGAGGGCCTTAAGTGACCTTTACGACGACGTGAGGGACTTCAACGTATTTGAGCCCAAAGGCGGCGTTGCGATTGCCGGTGCCTGCGCCCTTCACGTGTGTTGGGAGGACCTTGCGGAGATACGCTCACTGGCTGTTTCGGAGCCGCATCAAGGAGAAGGGGTTGGCTCTACACTGGTCAAAGCGGCCTTGGCAGAGGCCGAGGTCCTTGGGATCAAGCGGGTTTTCACCCTGACTTATCAGCCGGATTTCTTCAGCAAACATGGTTTTAAGGTTGTGGACAAAGCCGCCCTGCCGCAGAAAGTATGGGCAGAATGCGTCAAGTGCGTGAAGTTTCCAGACTGCGATGAGATTGCCATGCTGAAACGCCTGACAGCTGGGTAACTGAGATGACCGATACCTCGTCGATTTCCAGTTCGATCATGGACAGCCTTTCCAACGAGGGTTTGGACGGGTACGAAGTCTATGTGGTGAATTCCAGCGGCCTTACCATAGAGATTAAGGATGGAGACATTGACGTCTTTGTAAATAGTGATGACGTTGGAATAAGCCTGCGAGTATTGAAGGAGCAAAGGCCGGGGTTTGCTTTCTCCACAAAACTGTTGGCTGGTGATGTTCCAAGATTAGTCCAGCAGGTTGTTCATGGTGCTAGCGCTACCGATCCGGATCCTTTTGTTGGATTCCCTGTTCCTTCGGCGCAGACGCCACCTCAACTTGATCAATTTGACCACGATCTTTACAAAACACCCATTGGAGAAAAGATCGACATGGCTCGAGGTCTTGAGGCCGCGGCAAAATCGAGTGATCCGCGTATCAAGAAGGTACGCAAGGCCGCCTACGTCGAAACTACGGGTACGGTGACGATACACAATCATTCTGGTCTGGATCTCTCGTACGACAGGACTCTGGTGTCGGGCAATATCATGGTCGTGGCGGAAGACGGCGGGAATGCCGAAATCGGGTGGGATTACGGCTTCTCCCCTTTTCTAGGACGGCTTGAGATGGATTCAATTGGTGCAACGGCAGCTGGAAGGGCTGTCAGTATGCTTGGTGCCCGCCCAGTAAGAAGTATGCAGACCCCTGCCATATTGACCCCTTGGGTTGCATCCGATATTCTGAGTGTCCTTTCCGCCTCGTTCCTGGCTGACAATCTTCAAAAAGGAAAATCGATGCTCCTAGGGCGCATAGGAGAACAGGTCTTCTCGTCTCATGTGACCATTGTGGATGATGGGCTCTATCCGGGGGGCATGGCCTCGAGCCCCTTTGATGATGAGGGCTCGCTTCACCAAAGAACCGTATTGGTGTCGGAGGGAGTCATACAGGGATTTCTGTACGATCAGCACACGGCGAACAAAGAGAACCGCGGTTCAACAGGCAACGCAGGACGCCACGGCATCAAAGCGCCTCCGTGGGTTGGGATCACCAATTCTTATATCCCGAATGGCTCTTTTACCCCAGATGAGCTTGTGTCTTCTCTGGAGGAAGGGCTCATGGTGACCGATCTTATCGGGCTGCACACTGCTGACCCCATCTCAGGAGATTTCTCTGTGGGAGCGGCAGGGTTGTGGATCAAGGGGGGGAAAGCCGTGTTTCCGGTAAAAGGGGTTGCGGTATCGGGAAACTTCATCGATTTGTTTAGCAACGTGGACGGGGTGGGCACAGATCTTGCATTCTATGGGAAAACTGGAGCCCCTAGCCTGAGGATCTCAACGCTTAATGTCGTTGGTCTTGATGATTGATCGTGGGGTGAAATCAAAAGGGGTCTTTGTTCCGCAAGAAGTTGGTTAGCACAACGTGCCAACGTGACACTGAATAGGCTATCGTAAGAGAGGGCCCTTGTTCATACAAAACCCTTGACAGGCCTCCATAGCCATGGTAACTGCGCTTAACTTTTAGCTTTATCACTACTTCATCCTGCTAAATTGTATAGGGAGGTTGTACCTTGGAAAGACAACAGGCTACGGTCATTATTATCCCTGAAAGTGGTTCCTCGGTTAGACAGTTCAAGCTTTCAAGGGCTTTTATGGCAATTGTAGGGTGCCTTGTTCTCCTATGTGTCACCGCAGTCCCCTTTTTTGTCTATGATTACTGGAAGTTGAAGACAACTCTACCGTATAGACATGCCTTGGAGCGGGAAGTCGCGGACCAGCGTGCTCAAATTCAATCCTTTGCGAAAAAGATCAATGACCTGAAGTCAGACATAGTTGCGATGCGAGAGTTTGAGGAGAAGATACGGAACCTTGCCAACGTGGAGGAATCTGTGCAGGGCGACGCTATGCTTGGCGTTGGTGGGCCTACGCCTGAAGACTTGGATGCCGGCATCCCGCTGACCGAAAAACATCATAGCCTCGTGCGGGAGATGCATACCCAGGTAGAAGATCTCGAGGAGACGTTGACTATCCAGAAGGAGACATTGGGGGAACTTCACGAGTACCTGGAGGTCCGCCAGTCAATGCTTGCTTCGACGCCGACCATCCGGCCGACCACGGGGTGGAGATCCTCAGGGTTTGGCTATCGCACATCTCCCTTCACAGGCCGGAGAGAGTTCCATCAGGGGTTGGACATTGCCACACGGACTGGTACCATAATTGTTACACCTGCCGATGGTACGGTCACGTTCGTGGGCTCCAAAGGGGCGCTCGGCAAGACCGTAATTGTTGACCATGGATACGGTATGGTGACCCGCTACGGTCACTTGAAGAAATCTCTGGTAAAGCGGGGCACACGTGTTAAGCGTGGAGATAAGATTGGCCTCGTAGGAAACACCGGCCGGAGTACGGCGCCACACCTGCACTACGAAGTGCACCTGAACGGTATCCCCGTTAACCCAACGAAGTATATCCTCAACTAGTTTCCATCCATAAATGGCCCTTTTCCGCAATCTCGGCGTCAATCTGCGGGATCGCTTGTGCGACGTACCAAATGTACGCCTCCGCGCAATCCCTTGATTTTCTTGACCTTGCGAAAAATTCCTCATTTCTGGATTGGAAACTCACGCCAGTACCCATCACCAAGAGACTGATTTATGGATGGGCACCAACTAGTCCAGCCCAGAAGATTCCCTGCAAAGCGCAGACGTTAAGCCTCTCGGTGTGATGTATCTTTTCGGATGAGCCGTTGCCACTTCCACCAACGTAATTCGGGGAGCAGTCGGCTGCAGGACCAGCAGTCTAACTCCCTATAATTCCTTTGTAGGGGGTTGTATTCTTTGGTATACTGATTATTTTAGGTTGTCTTGGGTAGTTCGGCGTCCAGAAGCAGGGGAGTCTTTCGCGTCATGATTGGAAATGTACTGAAAAAGG
Source organism: Deltaproteobacteria bacterium (assembly GCA_019309815.1). Taxonomy (GTDB): domain Bacteria; phylum Desulfobacterota; class Desulfobacteria; order Desulfobacterales. Next base: position 3,578 of record JAFDFO010000043.1, on the reverse strand, counting down.
TTTTTGGGAGCAAAAACGAGCGAGAGCTTAATAAGCTTACGCCGATCGTTGAACAGGTCAATGCTTTCGAGCCGGAAATGCAGGGCCTAAGCGATGATCAACTGAGGGCGAAGACTCAGAGCCTTAAGGAGCGGATTGATCAAGGTGCGACGTTGGATGAACTCCTTCCTGAGGCCTTCGCCGTAGTTCGGGAAGCCTCTGTGCGGACCCTGAAGATGCGCCATTTCGACGTTCAATTGATCGGAGGGATCGTGCTTTACCAGGGCAAGATTGCTGAAATGAAGACCGGTGAAGGAAAGACCCTTGCTGCCACTCTCCCGGCTTATCTGAATGCGCTGACCGGCCGGGGTGTACACATCGTGACTGTCAACGACTACCTGGCCCGCCGGGACACCGAGTGGATGGGTAGTATCTACCGCTTCCTCGGGCTGTCGGTCGCCACAGTAGTTCACGGATTAGATGACTCCCAACGCCAGGAAGCATACAAATCTGACATTACGTACGGAACAAATAACGAGTTCGGATTTGACTACCTGCGGGATAACATGAAGTTCGGCTTGGAGTCCCTGGTACAAAGGGAACTCCATTATGCCATAGTGGATGAGGTGGACAGTATTCTGATCGATGAGGCCCGAACCCCGCTGATTATTTCAGGACCTGTTGAACACGTCGGTGACAAGTTGTACGACGAAGTGAAGCCGCAAGTCATCAAGCTGAAACAACACCAAGACCGCTTTATACACAGCATGCTGGATAAAGCTATGAGGGGGCTTGAAGAAGAGGGCGACACAGATGGTGTCCTTGAACTCTTGCTAAAGGTGAAGCGGGGAGATCCGAAGAATGCACGATTTCTAGATTTGCTTGCAAAGCAGACAGCTCTGAAGAAAAAAGTGGATAAACTGGAGGGTCAGCTTTCTACCGAGAAGTTGCTTCCCCAGGTTGAGCAGGATCTTTTTTGCACGATCGATGAGAATCAAAATCTGGTAGAACTCACCGAGAAAGGGCTCAAGCTCATCTACGGAGGTCACGCTGATGACTACATTGTACCGGATCTCGATGAAGAGTTGCAGAAGATCGATGAAAATGAAGAGTTGACCAGCATGGAAAAGAGGGGACAGCGCCGTAAAGCCGAGGCTTTCTATCGCGAAGCCTCCGAGCGCTTTCATGTCACACGGCAGTTGATCAAGGCCTATTGGTTGTTTAACAAGGATGTGCAGTATGTAGTCAACGACGGGCAAGTGGTAATCGTAGATGAGTTCACCGGCCGCATGATGCCGGGCAGGCGTTGGAGCGACGGGTTGCATCAGGCCGTTGAGGCAAAAGAGGGGGTGACGGTGGCAGAGGAGAACCAGACCCTGGCGACCATCACCTTCCAGAATTACTTCAGAATGTACGACAAATTAGCCGGTATGACCGGTACTGCTGATACTGAAGCTGCGGAGTTTAAAAAGATCTATGGCCTGAATGTCAATGTCATTCCGAGCAATAAGCCGATGATCCGGACTGACCATCCGGACTCTATTTACAAGACGGAAGCCGAGAAATTCAAGGCTGCTGTGGAAGAGATCAAGGAGCTCCACAAACGAGGCCAGCCCGTGCTGGTGGGGACTATCTCCATCGAGAAGTCAGAGAAGTTGAACAAAATGCTTGTTAAAGCAGGAATCAAGCACGAGGTCTTAAATGCCAAGAACCACGAACGGGAAGCCGAAATCGTGGCCATGGCAGGCCAAAAGGGGAACGTGACCATATCGACCAACATGGCGGGCCGCGGCACGGATATTGTGCTTGGAGAAGGGGTCAAAGAACTTGGTGGCCTTCACATCATGGGTACCGAAAGGCATGAGAGCCGGCGCATTGACAACCAGCTGCGAGGTCGTTCCGGCCGGCAGGGTGACGAAGGTACATCACGGTTCTATCTCGCCATGGAAGACGATCTTTTGCGCATTTTTGGCGGAGAGCGAATGTCGTCAATTATGGCCCGGCTGGGTATGGAGGAAGGCGAACCGATTGAACACGGCATGATCAGCAAAGCGATAGAGAACGCCCAGCGCAAGGTGGAAGGACACAACTTTGAGATACGGAAACAGCTGCTTAAGTACGATGATGTGATGAACCAGCAGCGGGAGGTGATTTACAAACAGCGCCGTGAGGCTTTGAGCGGCGAGAGCCTCAAGCCCGCTATTGATGAGATGATTCGGGAATTATCAGAGAAAATCGCAGAGAGTTTTGCCGATGAAAGGGTACTCCCTGAAGAATGGGATTGGAACGGTCTGAAAGAGACTGCTTACCTGCAGTTTGGCTTCAGTCCTAAACTAGACCGCGACACCATGGATGGCCTCACCCGGGATGGGCTTGCTGAATTGATCTTTGAGTCGGCAATAAAGATATATGAAGAAAAGGAAACGATTTTTGGGAGCTCTGAGCTTCGACAACTGGAACAGATGATCGTGCTTCAGGTTGTGGACAATTTGTGGAAAGAGCATCTTCTGGCTATGGACCACCTGAAAGAGGGAATAGGTCTTCGCGGTTACGCGCAGCAAGACCCACTGGTGGTTTACAAACAGGAGGGCTTTGCCATGTTCAAGGAGATGGTTGGGCGAATCAAGGAAGAAACGGTGAGGTTCCTGTTTCGTGTTCAGATTGCCAAACCTGAGGAGATAGCTGCCAAAGAAAAGGCCGAACAGGATAAGCTTGTTTTTTCACACGGTGGTGAGGGTGGCAAAAAGCCGGTACGTCGTTCCAAGGAGAAAGTGGGCCGCAACCAGCCCTGCCCGTGTGGGAGCGGGAGGAAGTACAAGAAGTGCTGTGGCAAATAGGATTTTCCATTCATAAATGGTTATTTTTCCGTTGAGCGGCGTTCTCCGCGGGTTTTCGTCTGCGGAGTACTCCGTGTACGCCTCGACGAAAACCCTTGTGAGGCCTTGCTCACCAAAAAACTTCCTCATTTATGAATTGGAAAATGGTTCACTTCTGACGGCGTCATCGGTTGTATCAGTCAAAGCAGTTGCTAAATAGGAAACAACAAAAATGAAACTTGAAGTTCCAGGATTTGTTGCCGGCGCTGTTGCTGCCGGGATAAGAAAGGATGGAAAGAAGGATTTGGGGATGATCTCCTCAGAGGTTCCGGCCTGTGCAGCCGGTGTTTTTACCACCAACAAAGTGCAGGCAGCCCCGGTCCTCCTTGACAAGGAGCGGATCAAATCAGGTCGGTGTCAGGCCATTGTTACAAATAGCGGCAACGCCAATGCCTGCACAGGCAAACGAGGTATCGAAGATGCGGAGGCTGTCTCACGTGCAGCCGCGACAACGCTAGGAATATCAGAGGAGCTCGTGCTGGTGGCATCCACGGGTGTCATTGGCCTGCATCTGGATGTTGATAGCATTGAAGCTGCCATGCCGGGGCTTGCGGGTCGTCTCAACTCTGCAGGACTGAATGATGTGGCCGAGGCCATCATGACCACGGATACCTTCCCCAAGGCTGTTTCAAAGCAGGGTCATGTCGGTGAGAAAATCTTTACCATAGCTGCTGTTGCTAAAGGGGCCGGGATGATTCGCCCAGACATGGCGACCATGCTATG
>JAFDFO010000198.1 GCA_019309815.1 Deltaproteobacteria bacterium | reverse complement strand
GCCTAGCAACTAACTCGGCAAGGTGACAGATTTCGACGGCCCTGCTCTGAGATAACCCGTTGCAATGGTATTGATTATTGTTGGTCCTTCGTTTTTTTGGCGGTGGATTTGGGAGCACCATGGTAGGACCATAGATCTGAAAGCACCAAATCTCAAATCCCAAACAACAGTAGGAATTTTTCAGTTTGCGGAATGATGTTTGTTTGTGACTTCCATAAACATATTTGGGGACAAGACATTAGGCTGAAAACAAGGTTTTCGTTACGCTTCCTCCTGAAGGATGTTCAGGCCCCTATAGATGTATTGTAACCCGGAGATCACGGTCATGCCGGCCGTAAACCAGAATAGTGCTCCTTTTATCCCGTCTAAGTCAGGAACATTGTAACCCAACAGCACTGAAATCACACAGGCCCCCTGGGCGACTGTGGTGATTTTGCTCAGGACAGAGGGCCTTGGTTCAAGTGTATGGCCGGTTATAGTAACGAGTGCGACTCCGAACAAGATCACAATGTCCCGTGAGATAACAATGACAGCCAGCCAGCTTGGGATAAGCGCCTGGATCGCCAGGGTCACAAATGCCGTAACCAGCAGCAATTTGTCGGCAGCCGGGTCCAGGAAGGCTCCCAGTGTGGTTTTCTGGCGAAAAAGGCGGGCTATAAGACCGTCCAAGCCATCGCTCAACGCAGCAATGGCAAATACCAACAAGGCATGATCGAAGAAGCGTTTGATGAGAAGGATGGCAAAGAGCGGCGTCAACAGGACACGCAGAAGCGTGAGTGCGTTTGGAATGTTTATCGGAATAGTGCGCTTCAAAACCACCGAGTTCTAAAAGTTCTGTATTCCGTTTATGCTGACCTATGGCTGCATTTTGTCACGGTTCTGATTCCATCGCACCCAATCATCCATGTCCACTTCGGGGTCGAAACGAAACGGTTTTGAGACCGTTCCGTCGGGGTAGACAACAATCTGCTGCATGGCTCGGACAATATACGTCCACTCTTGCATCGTCACAGGACGGGGACCGGTTACAGGATGGGGCCCCGAAACTGGGTGAGGACTTTCAACCCCGCCGGGTTTGGAGACGTCACCGGGCTTTTCGGCCGTCTCCGGGGGACTGCTCACGTGCACAGCTCCTTCGTAGACCTTGACGACAACCGAGGCGTCTGAATTCACATTCATTCTGTATGTGGTTCCCCGAATACCGGCGACCGCATTCTGAGCTGAAACCTGAAATCTGCCACCCCCTCCCACCAGGTTGGAAACCTTTGCCCAGGTTTTTCCCAGCGCCGCATGTACCATGATATCTCGCTGCTTGGTCTGTTCATCGTAGTCAACTGAAATCAGCTCAAAGGTGGTCTTTTGGGCAAAACGCAGAAAGCTTCCGTCAGGCATAGCCAATTCAAGTCTAGCCTGCTCTCCGGTCGCGACACGATCTCCGTGAACCAGAATGTTCCCTCGGCTCAAAGGTTGCTTCAGATCCGTCTCTTTCCGAGAAAGCTCTGCACTCCCCTCAATCAATGTAACCTCAGCCTTCTGACCTTCCATCTCAACGACTTCCGGTTCCTGACCAAAACCTGTTGAGCCCACAGCAAGCAGGACCAGCGCAACCAGTGCGGGTAGAATGACTCCTGTTGTACGTTTCATCTTGCCTTCCATTGTTCGTTATTCGTCATTCATTATTGGTTATTCGTTCCTCGTATTGCCCCTCGTGCATGCCCGTGGGTATCAGTTCGAGCAACACCCCTTCTTCTGAGACTTCAATGATGCTGACTGAGAGGTCGTCAAAAGGCCGAAGCACTAGATCATCGGCTAGTGTCTTGGCATTTCCAGCAAACTCCACGTCCATCTTCGCCTCATCAGTAGTGATACTGAGCAAATGCACGTTTTTGACACCCCGAATATCATTCTTAAGGTGTTTTCTAAACCTGACAAAATCAGCGTATTCCCTTATGCCCTTCACGACTAATCCTACTGAAACGGCTTGCTGCGGATCCTCACGCCACTTAGAAATGATCTGCCTTGTGAGGTCTTGGGCAACCGCAGAAGCGGAAAGGGCAAGGGCTTTTCTCCCTCCGGCCCCGTCATCCCCGTTAACGACCCCCTTGGTTTCTTCGGATGATGCAACTATCATCCCATTGTCGGTCCTGACAGCCCGGGCAGACACCCGAGCCTGAATCGACCTCATATTCATATCCGAGACATTGCCGCTGTAGCGGGCCACGCCCCCGCCAATGATGACAACATCAGCACCAAGCTGCTTTCCGAGGCTTGCAGCAGCGTCGTCACTTATCTCGGGACGCATGTATTCTGGCGTCAGGTCAACCTCGCGGTTGATCTCTGAGTGGTCAGTGATTGGAAAGCCCTTGTTGCGCATGTACTCGGAAAGGGCCTTTTCCGCGACCGAAAGATCTGAACCTGGAGAAGCTTGTCCCCACCAGTATGTTGGCGAGGACTGGCCAACATGCTGCTCTGACAAGAAGAACAAGAGCATCGGCAGCTCCTTGTCCGTCATCAGCACACCCGTGGTTTGAAGCCTGTCCTGGATAGCGCTCAAAGATACCGTAGCCCTTACCAACACACGATAATAGCCCCCGGACGTTGACTCAGCCAGGACCTTGTAGTCACTGATGAACGCTTCGGTCTGATTGTATACCCGATCACTCAGGAGGTGGAAATCCTCGACGACAGATGCCGTGGAAAGCACAAGGCCAACTGCTTTTTCAACGACACCCTGCAAGGCATCTGCTATCGCACTACTTCTGGCCTTGGCCAAATTGTCACGATAGATCGTGCCTCTCCCAATGACATCTACGGTCACAGGCCCTCTCGTCTCTCTCCCTGCAGCCGCACCCACAGGGGGCCCCAGCTGGGCAGAGAAAGCGTTTCCCGGGAAGATAAGACTCCAGGGCCGGAAGGGTTCCGGGGCCTGTCCTAAACTATTGAACGCCGATGCACTTCCCAGCAAGATGAGAAGCAGCATTAGGTGTCTTGTGAATCCTTTCATATACTCTTGTTTCACGTCCACCGTCTCACGGTAGCGCAGCTCGAAACGTTTGTCGTGCTACGGTGAACGGCAAAAGAAACCGCAACCGAAGGACGTCTAACGATACGAGCAGCGCAACCGTAAGCCGCATGACGTTCACAACCCCTATGGGTTAATTGCAGCTCCCAGCCTGCGGATGATCAGCAAGGCATCGGCTCCTGAAACCGAGCCCATTGGGTCAAACTCGCCTGTGGTGAGATCTTTAGTTTCCATAATGCTTCGCGTGGTACTGACCATCACAGCATTATAGTAGGGAAGATCACTCCTAAGATCCGGAAAAGGAGATGGGCCGCCAATAAACTTCGTGGCGAGTTTTTCATCGCGTGACACCTTGATTAGGATGTCTTCGATCATCATGGCGTATTCGGCTCTGGCAATCTTCTGGTCAGGCTTAAAGGTGTGATCCGGGTACGGCTCTATTCCCTTGATTTGCAATGCAATGACGGACTCGATATCGGTCCTCAACACATGGTCTTGAATGTCAAGAGCCGGCGCGGTCTTGACCACCGTTTCGGTCACAAATTCCTTCTCAGGGCTTTTGAAGCTCGTGTCAAAGACCTTCTTCTGTGCAAAGATCTCATCAATCTTTAGCTCCTGGATGAAAAGCGCTGCAATGTCTGCACGGGTGATCTGGTTCACAAGCGCGATCTCCTTGCCAATCATCGTACCAGGCGCTGCCCTTTCGATTTTCTGGACCAGCTTCCACGCATCATTTGCCTCAACAACGTACCCGTCGTTGATATCCAAGACTTTTTTGAAAAGCTTACTCGCCTCGCCAAACATTAAGCCCTCTTTATAGCACTCTCCCATATAGTAGTGAGCAGCAGAGGACTCGGGTGAAAGCTTGACCGCTTTTCCATAGGCTTTCCTGGCTTTGCTCAGCCAGTTCTTGCTGGCAGACTCTTTCCCGAGTAGATACAGCCGTATAAGACCCACGTTGGAATCGACTTTAAGCTCCTTGGTCTTGGCCAGGTCAAGCGCCTTGTCCATATCCTTGAGTCCTTGTTTGAAGTCACCCTTGTATCCCAATACCAGTCCGGAACCGACGAATGCCGGTGAAAACTTGGGATCAAGCCCTTTGGCCAGATCGAATTCGCGCATGGCATCATCGTATTTTCCCATAGCGATGAGCTTCATACCACTCTGCACGTGATGTTCCGGCGTATCCAGAACACTTTCCGCGGGCCGTGGTTTCGTGGCGCATCCGCATATGGAAAAGACGGCAGCCAGCCAAACCC
>JAFDFO010000410.1 GCA_019309815.1 Deltaproteobacteria bacterium | reverse complement strand
ACTCCGCAGAAAGAGCAGGAGGACAATGATGGCAAGTGTGCCCCCCACGAAGATGTTCTTGCGTACCAGGGAAATGGCGCCGTAGATATAGTGCGTTTCGTCATAGACCAGTTCGATTTTCAGTTTGCGATCTTTCAAAATGCCATTGTTCAGTTCGTCCAAAGCCTCCCGGAGGTTCTCCATCACCACAAGGACGTTTGAGCCTGTTTCGCGGACTGCGTTCAAGACAATGGTGGGGATCCCCTCATGCCTAACAGCTACTTGGAGGTCTGCATACCCAAGGGACACGTCTGCCACATCACCTACCGTGATCGGAACCCCGTTGATTCTTTTGATGATAACCTTTGCCACATCTTCCGGTGTCTTATATTTCCCTACTGTTCGTGCAATGTATCGTCGCTTTCCCTCATCAAAGCTGCCTGCGCTGATATTTCTGTTTTCCACATCCAAAGCCTGCATCAGCTCAGGAATCGTCACGTTTCTGGCAGCCAGGGCGTCTGAATCGACGATTACCTGCAGCTCCCGCTCTTTCCCACCATAGATGTTGGATGAGGCCATACCTGAAATTCGCTCCAGGCGAGGCTTGACGTACTCGTCAATAAAGTCATATTCCTGGCTCAGAACGCCATCATATCCTTCATCGGACTGAAGGATCATCCAGGCAATCGCACTCTCGAACCGCCCTCCTGACTTAATGATCGGCTTCTCCACGTCATCCGGGTATTCTATGACCTGGTCGAGCTTATGCGAAACCTTGAGAAGGGCAGCATCCGTATCGGTACCAATCTCAAACATCAGATTGATGTACGACACACTATCACTGCTTTCGCTTGTCATCTTGTCGAGTCCTTCGACGTTCTTCAGTTCGTCTTCCTGGACATCGACAATCTCTCGTTCTACCTCTAGAGGACTCGCCCCGTTCCAGTAGGTCTCCACGGAAACTTCGGGCATGTCCACGTCGGGCGTCAGTTGGATAGGGATCCTGAACAGAGAAATAAGACCGAACATTACCAGCAGGATGACCCCGACGGTGACAGTGACTGGCTTTTTAATGGAAATATCAACGAGTTTCATCAGAAAAAAAGTGCCTAAAGTGAGCTAAAGTGTCTAAAGTGCCTAAAGTGCCTAGAGTGAGCTAAAGTGTCTAATACGGGTAAACTCCAAATCCGAAGCACGAAATCCGAAATCGAAATCCGTACTGTTCTCAAGGCGTCAGCCGCAAACAAATCCGAAATCCGAATGTTCCAATGTTCAAAACATGCGACCTGAGCTGTTTGAAATGGTAATGGCTGTTGTTTCAGTTTTGGTCATTTGAATTTTGGAAATTGAAGATTTGTTTCGATATTCGATATTCGAGATTGGCAGGCCAGACACTACGCAAGCCTCCAACCCTCCAACGTCGTAGCATTCCAATTGCCCAGGGAGCTATTCCATTATCTGCACGGGTTGTCCGGGCATCAAGCGTTCGTTTCCACGGATGACCACGGGTTGCCCTGGTTGTAGAGGGCCCTCGACCGCAACGTTGCCGTCATAATAACCGATTACCTGGACGGGTACTGGCTGTGCTACACCACCGACCACGACATACACCATGCGATTCGTTCCTGCTGTCACGATGGCGTCCTTGGGAACCAGGAGAGCCTTCATTTTTGTTCCCAGGCTAAATGTTGCTGTGGCCTCCATGCCGCTCTTGATCTTCAGGTCAGGGTTAGCCAGTTCGATTCGAACCGGAAACGTACGGGCATTCATGTCGCCTTCCGGGAGAACAGCAGAGATCTTTCCGGAAAACGTGTCATCCGACAGGCTTGTCACCGTTACCTGCACCGGGCTGTCTTGAGAAAGCTGCATGGCGTAACGCTCGGGCACATCAACAATAATGCGGACGTGTCCCAGATCCAGCAGGGACACTACTGGACCGCCCACATCTATCCACTCGCCTACCTGCGTGTGCTCTTCGGCAACAAATCCCGAAAAAGGGGCAACGACTGTTTTGCTCCGGATATCATCCTTCAACACTTCGATATCAGCCTCGGTGCGGAGCAGTTCGCTTTGCAGGGATTTGTATTCATCCAATGCCCTGTCATAGCTGCTCTCAGCAATACTGTCAGTCCCCTTGAGCCTGGTGTACCGGTCAAGTTCTTTTTCCGCAAAGACCAGGTTCGATTGCACTTTAGCCCTGGTAGCCTCTGCCGCCTTCAGACGAAGCTTCACATTGGTTGATTTGAGTCTTGCAAGGACCTGTCCTTTCTTGACAAAGTCACCTTCACTCACGGGGAAGTCCTGCACTGATCCGGAAACCTGAGCGGCCACCGTACTGCGGGCGATTGCTTCGGTTGTGCCAACCAGGGTTACCTGATTTGAAACCATCTCTTCGACAACCAAGGCAACCTGCACAGGTGCGGGTGGCGGCCCTTGAGGTGCTTGTTTTGCATCTTCAGCCCGCGCCAAGGAACCCATGACAAGATAGACAAGAATGGCTAACAACGTGCCGGAATCAACGAACCTGTTGCGATGAATTTTTTTCATAGAGCTTCTCTTTTTTCTCTCC
>JAFDFO010000042.1 GCA_019309815.1 Deltaproteobacteria bacterium | reverse complement strand
GCCTCTTTTCAAGCCGTCAGGCGCAACCCTTAGCGCTATCCAGTGTTTTCAGAAACTTATGACTGACCTGGACCCCGGCTTTCGCCGGGGTGACGACTTTTTGCGAGTTTGTCAATGTTGGGATTTGCGGCTTGCGCCTTGAGAACAGCACGATATTCGGATTTCGAATTTAACATTCTGATTCTCATGTAGTTTTTTGGGCACAAAGCCGTTTTCTGCCAGAAAAAACACGAATTCTAGAACTAAGGAACTGACGTCCACAGCCTGTAGCCTACAAACCACTTACCACGAAAGCACGGTTCTTCTCAAGACGCAAGCCGCCAGGTACGCCTCTTTCCAAGGCGAACGCCTCAAGGCACGAAATAGGAAAACTGTTTGACAATCCTTGAAAAAGATTATAGGTTCACCACGGTCAGCGGGCATAGCTCAGTTGGTAGAGTACAAGCTTCCCAAGCTTGGTGTCGCGGGTTCGAGCCCCGTTGCCCGCTCCATTTTTGTTAGTACGTGAGCCGTTTTCCCTTTTTGAGGCGATGTCTTTCTGGTTGAGGCGGGCAGACATCAGCTTTGATTAGTGGATTTTTCCGATAATCATTTGCCTTTGGTTTTCTCTCAAGTAGTTAGAAAAGAAAATCGCCGAGGTAGACCGTGACGGGGAAACGGGCAATAAGCCCGTTTTTTTTGTTTCACGGAACGGGATGCAGGACTGGGTGACGAAGTAGCCTGCTCAAGCATGGATTCCGGAGCAGAATCATGAATGATTGGACCCAGGAATTCATAGCCGAGGTGGAGAACCTGGCAGAACCGATCCTCCGTTTTGAGGGGATAGAGTTGATCGATGTGGAATACCGAAGAGAACCGGGCGGCTGGATCTTGCGGATCTACATCGATAAGGAAGGGGGGGTCACTCTGGAAGATTGTTCTGCTGTCAGTCATCAACTTGGAGACGTCCTTGATGCCAAATTGGAGCGTGAGGAGCCCTATCACCTTGAGGTCTCATCTCCCGGGCTGGACCGGCGGTTGACAAAGCCAAAGCACTTTGTCTCTTTTGAAGGCAGGCCTGCGGTTATCAGGACGAATCGCCCTGTGGAAGGGAAGAAGCACTTTAGAGGTGTCCTTGCGGGGTTGTCGGACGACACGGTGAAGCTTGTGGTGGATGAGCTGACAGTTTCCATTCCGTACGAAGCCATTGCCAAGGCCAAACTGGATCAATTGAAAATTGAAAAATGAAGATTGAATATTGAAAAGAAACTACACATCGATTTTCAATCTTCAGTCGTCAATTAAGGGGCCAACTTTTGGCAGAAAGAGAAAAAGAAGAAACAATTTTCAATTTTCAATAGTCAATATTCAATCCTAAGGGGTGTAGCAAATGTTAATGTCGGACGTAAGGAAAGTTATTGAACAGGTCAGTCGTGACCGGGGGATTGACAAGGGGATCCTCATCCAGACCCTTGAAGAGGCCCTTGGGTCCGCTGCCAGGAAGGAATTTGGAGCTAATGTAGACATCGAGGTCCGCTATGATGAAGAGCGCGGTGAAATCGAGGTCTTCCAGTTCAAAGACGTGGTCGAAAAAGTGACCGAACCCGACCTGGAAATCGATTTACAGGAAGCACGTAAGCTCGACTCGGGGTGTGAGGTGGGAGACAGCATTGGGACGAAAATGGATACCACAACCTTTGGGAGAATCGCGGCCCAATCGGCGAAACAGGTCATTATCCAGAAGATGAAAGATGCGGAACGGAATGTCGTCTATGAAAGCTTTGTTGGCCGAAAGGGAGAGATCATTAACGGAATCGTTCAAAGGGTAGACAGACGAGACATCATCGTCAACCTGGGCCGGACTGAAGCGGTACTGCCTGTACGTGAACAGGTTCCAAGGGAGAACTACCGTCGCGGAGACAGGATTCGCGCGTACATTTTGGATGTTTTGCAGGAGTCTCGCGGCCCCCAGGTCATTCTGTCTCGAAGCCATCCGCAGTTTCTGATAGACCTCTTCACTACCGAGGTGCCAGAGATCAGTGAGGATATCGTGAAGATTGTAGCCGCGGCCCGGGAACCGGGAAGTCGAGCTAAAATCGCCGTAACATCGAATGATACGGATATTGATCCTGTAGGCGCGTGTGTCGGAATGAAAGGGACAAGGGTTCAAAGTGTGGTCCACGAATTGAAGGGAGAAAAAATCGACATCATTCCCTGGCGAAACGACCCGGCGAAATTTGTGTGCAATGCCCTGGCACCAGCCGAGGTCTCCCGGGTTGTCATTGACGAAGCGAACCGATCCATGGAGGTCATCGTAGCAGATGAGTTTCTGTCAGTGGCTATCGGGAAGCGAGGGCAGAACGTGCGCCTAGCTTCCAAGCTGACTGGCTGGAATATCGACGTCAGGGGTGAAACAACCTATACCGAGGCAATGCGTGCTGGTTACGAAGCCATCATGGCTCTTCCAGGAGTTGGTGCCAGTACAGCTGATGCACTTCACGAATATGGTTTCTATTCGATCGAGGAGATTGTCAATGCCTCTGTTGAAGAGTTAGTCCAGATAAAGGGGATTAGTGACAAGAAGGCGGAATCTCTATTGGAGTCGGCAAAACAGGCCTTGGAGTTGGCAAAACAGGCCTTGGAGTTGGCAAAACAGGCCCTGGAAGTGCTGGATGAGGACGGCAGTACAACAGAGGGGGAAGATAAGACCGAATCAGTAGACGCGCCGGACGGTCCGGAGGAAACAGAGGATCGTACGGAGGAGGAAGATAAGACCGAATCAGTAGACGCGCCGGACGGTCCGGAGGAAACAGAGGATCGTACGGAGGAGGAAGATAAGACCGAATCAGTAGACGCCCAGGACAGCCCGGAGGAAACAGAGGATCATACAGATGATTCTAGTGACACAAAGGGGAAATAGGGGTGGTACCGTTTACCTCGTTTTCTGCGGAGACAGGCTCGTAGCATTACCAGGCTACCCAAGCAGGGGGGAATGAATGGGGAAAATTCGTATTTATGAGCTTGCCAAGCAATTTGGCATAGCTAACAAAGTGCTTCTGGAAAAGCTGGCAGAGATGGGCATATCTGTCAAAAGCCACATGAGCGCCGTAGACGAAGAGGCTGTTCAAGGCATCAAGGAGGCTGTTTTCGGAAGCACGTCAGAAATTGTGGTCGAAAAACGTGTAAAGAGTACGGTTATCAGAAGGCGTAAGAAAGTTGTCGAAAAGAAGCTAGAGGTGGCAGAGGTTACCCCTGTAGCGGAAGCCGAGCCTGAACAAAAGGAAACCCTTGAGGTCAAACCGGTTGAAATTGTTCCCCCTGTGTCCGAGGAAGCTGTCGAAGACAAGGTGGCTGAGGTTGACGGCCCTGATCAGTCTGCAGAGGGAGTCGGGCTGGAAACCCCTGTAGAAGTTGCCCTCGAGTCCCCGGAAGAGCCCGAAAAGGCAAAACCAGCCAAGAAAGCCAAAGCAAAGAAGAAACCAAAGACAAAGAAGGAACAAGCGGCCAAGATCATCAAGATGGCGGAACTGAAACCGGTTGAAGATATTGTTTCAAAAGAGGAGCTGGTGGCGCCGGTCGGGGAAAAGGCCAGGCCTGCTGCACGCCTCAGACTTGTGAAGACGGAGGAAAAGGTTGCAGAAGCCCCTAAGGGCAAAGGAAGGAAGAAGGACAAGAAGAAACCAGCGGCGTTGGAAGAGGCAAAGCAGCCCAGGAAAAAGAAGACCAGCCATCGCAAGAAGGAGGTCCTAGACAAATCTGATCTCTATGATGACAAAGCCATGAGGGCCCGGAGAGGCCGAAGGTTCCAGAAGGGAAGGGTGGCGATTAAGGGCGAAAAGACCTTGATTACCACCCCCAAGGCTATCAAGCGTCGCATAAAAATTGACGAGGCTATTGTAGTATCAGAATTGGCGAAGAGGATGGGGGTAAAGGCGGGTGCAGTGATCAAGGAACTGATGACGCTTGGTGTCATGGCTACGCTGAATCAGGCCATCGATTTTGAAACGGCTGCTGTAATTGCAAGTGAGTTCGAGTATGAGGTCGAAAAGACCTCTTTTGAGGAAGGCGATCTCATTCGGGTTGAAGAGGATGATCCGGAGAAGTTGAAACTCAGGCCACCAGTGGTTACCGTGATGGGACATGTGGACCACGGCAAGACGCGCTTGTTAGATGCGATACGGGAAACCAACGTCGTCGACAGTGAGGCGGGCGGAATTACCCAGCATATCGGAGCCTACCATGTAACCCTGGAGAAAGGGCAAATCGTGTTTCTCGACACGCCGGGTCATGAGGCGTTCACGGCAATGCGCGCCAGAGGGGCTGAGGTAACTGACCTGGTTGTTCTGGTCGTGGCTGCTGATGATGGGGTTATGCCTCAAACCCTTGAGGCCGTGAACCATGCCAAGGCTGCTGATGTGCCCATAATGGTTGCCGTAAACAAGATTGACAAACCTGAAGCAGAGCCGGAGAGGGTTAGACGGCAACTGGCGGAACATGGAATCTCTCCCGAGGAATGGGGTGGTGATACTGTCTTTGTGGATGTGTCGGCCAAGGAGGGGGACGGGATTGAGGAGCTTCTGGAAATGATCCTTCTCCAGGCAGAGGTCCTGGAATTGAGAGCCAATCATGACAAACTTGCACGAGGTTATGTGATCGAAGCCAGGCTTGATCCGGGGAGAGGCGCGGTAGCCACGGTGCTGGTTCAGGAAGGGACCCTTCGTGCGGGACATGCGGTCATATGCGGGCATTATCACGGAAAAGTGCGAGCTATGACAGACGATCGAGGTGAGCGTGTTGATAGTGCCGGGCCGTCAATCCCGGTTGAGATTCAGGGTCTGTCCGGGGTACCGATGGCCGGCAATGACTTCATGGCCTTGGCTGACGAGAAAGCAGCAAGACAAGTAGGTGCCCATCGTGCTCAGAAGCAGAGAATCCGAGACCTCGCACAGAGCAGCAGGTTAACGCTGGAAAAGTACCATGAACAAATCCAGGGTGCCCCTGTTAAGGACCTCAACATGATCATCCGGGCCGATGTCCAAGGGTCTGTGGAGGCTTTATCAGAAGCGACGCAGAAGATCGAATCAGAAGAGGTGAAGGTCAAAATTGTCCACTCGGCCACGGGGGCTATTACTGAGTCAGATATCATGCTGGCCGCAGTTTCCAATGCCATGGTCATTGGATTCAACGTCCGACCCAACCCCAAGGTCCGCGACCTGGCTGTTGAACAGAATATAGATATCCGGTTTTACGACGTGATTTACAACGTTGTCAGCGATATTAAAGGAGCCATGGCAGGCCTGATGGAACCCAAGTACGTAGAGCATGTCCTGGGGCGTGCGGAAGTCAGGGAGGTGTTCCACATCCCAAAGGTCGGGACTGTTGCGGGCAGCCATGTGACCGACGGGAAAATCCAACGCGGCCAGCTTACTCGGCTGCTTCGCGAAGAGGTCGTGGTCTACACCGGAAAGATTGGGTCTTTGCGTCGCTTCAAAGATGACGTCAAAGAAGTACAAAGCGGATACGAGTGCGGGATCGGGATTGAAAACTTCAACGATGTGAAAGTCGCTGACGTGGTTGAGTGTTATGAAGTGGAAGAGATTCAGCCAGTTATAGAATAGTCATTAGTCATTGGTCATTAGTTACTGGTCGTCAGGGCAGTACCTGTGACTGAGAAACACTCGTTGGTATTCAAGACCAATGACAAGTGACAAGTGACAAATGACTAATATGGTTGTCGGAATCAGCACAATCGTTTTGAGGATTCCCGGAAATACCTCACTCAAGGGCAAGCGCAAGGTCGTTAAGGGTGTCATCACCCGTCTTCAAAACACCTTCAACGTTTCAGCAGCCGAGGTTGGCGCCAATGACAACCACCAGCGTGCGGAAATAGGCCTGGCTTTTGTGGGGAATGATAGAAGGCAGATCAACTCCAAGTTAGACAAGGCGTTGAACTTTGTTGAGGCCATGGAAGTGGCTGAAATCATCGATTCGGAAATGGAGATCATCAACCTGTGATCCGTTTCAAAAGAGCACAGAGGGTAGGGGGGGAGGTACAAAAGGAACTGTCTGATCTTTTGTTGAAGGAGATCAGGGATCCCCGGCTGCATGCTGTAACGATCATGCATGTGAACATTACTGACGATCTCAGATCGGCTCGTGTCTTCTTCAGCACGTCCGAAGGACAGGAGCAAAAGGGAGAAGCGCTGGCCGGGTTCAAGAGCGCTTCGGGGTACCTGAGGCGGGAGCTAAGTCAGCGCCTTGAACTCAGGTACATGCCGGCGCTTGAGTTCTTCTATGATGAGGGCTTTGAGAGAGCGACCAGGCTGAACAAGGTGTTGAAGTCGGTGATTGAGTTAGACGAATAGAAGATTCGAGTAAGAAGGCGCGGGAGTAATGGAGTGATGGAGCAACAAAAAACTGGAGTGATGGAGTATTGGAGTGATGGAGTAATGGATTTCAAAAGGGAATGGTAGGAGCTTGTGTCTTTTCCAGTACTCCAATACTCCAGTACTCCAACACTCCAGCAGAATTTTATGGCTTCCAGGGATTACATTTCATGAACGGAATCATCATCATAGACAAACCGCGTGACATGACCTCTGCCCAGGTGGTTGCACGAGTAAAAAGGATCTCAAAAGCCAGGAAGGTAGGCCATACTGGTACACTCGACCCATTTGCCACCGGGGTGCTCGTCTGCTGCATCAACAAGGCAACGCGACTTGCCCAGTGTCTTGTGTACGGACAGAAACGATACAAAGGAGTGATGAGGCTTGGGATTCGAACGGACACCCAGGATTTTACGGGTCGTGTTGTTTCGCAGGAACCTGATCTGACGGTAACCCGCGAAGGTGTGCACCGGGCCTTCCGCGGGTTCTTGGGTGTGACATACCAGAATCCCCCTGCATATTCTGCCCTGAAACACAATGGGGTCCCACTTTACAAGCTGGCTCGGCAAGGGACTGTCATACAGAAGCCTGCCAGGCCCATTTCTATCTACGGGCTGGAAGTTGTTGACGTCAGCTTACCGGATGTCCGCTTTGAAGTGTGTTGCAGCGGAGGGACCTATGTTCGTACCTTGTGCGCTGATATCGGAGAGGCTTTGGGGTGCGGTGCCCATTTGACGGAGCTGTGCCGAACCGAAACTGGCAAGTTCAGTTTAGAGGAAGCCATATCCTTGGAAGCGTTGGCAGAGGTGGCAGCAAGAGGAGCAATCTCAGAGCACGTCGTACCAATGAACGTTGCCCTGAGAGGTATGCCGTGTATTTCGGGTGATGATGAGCTCGTGCAAAAGATTCAACTGGGCCGTCCAGTAACCGAGAGAGAAGTCACACCCGTGGCAGCGGAAGCTTGGCCGTGGATCAAGGTGACCGATGATGCCGGGAACCTGGTGGCGGTTATGCATTCAAACAAGAAAAATGGCGTGTATCCATACGCCTGTGTATTCCAGCGTCCGGAATCGTGAATAAAGGACCGTTCACCGTTGTCCGTTCACCGTTGTCCGACAAACGACTGAATGACAACAATAACCAATAACTAATACCTGTTAACTAATACCAAAAAAGGGAGGTTTTCAAAGTGGGTCTAGCAGTCGAAGAAAAAAAGGTGTTGATTGATCGGTTCAAGCTCCATGAGTCAGATACGGGATCGCCAGAGATCCAGATTGCCCTTCTAACCCAGCGGATCAGTCATCTGAACGAGCATTTCAAGATCCACCGCAAGGACCATCATTCTCGGAGAGGATTGCTGAAACTGGTTGGGCATCGACGGAGATTATTGAACTACCTGAAAAGTAAGGATATCCAGCGCTACCGGGAAATTATAGGTGCCCTAGGGCTCCGGAAATAGTCTCGGAGGTTTGATGCGACAATAGGCCTGGGCTAGGTCTTTGTCAGGTGACGAATAACAAATTTAAGGAGAATGAATATGGAATTATCTTTTAGAGGGGAAGTTGGTGATCGTACCCTCACTATTGAAACAGGCAAGATGGCTCGACAGGCCGGCGGCGCTGTCATAGTGACATATGGGGAGACCATCGTTTTGGTGACAGCCGTTTCCACAGACGAGATGCGCGAAGGGATCGACTTTGTCCCTTTGACTGTCGAATACCAGGAAAAAGGATACGCAGCAGGGAGGATTCCGGGCAACTACTTCCGAAGGGAAATCGGACGACCGAGCGAAAAGGAAACCCTTACGGCACGAATCATCGATCGGCCCATGAGGCCCCTTTTTCCAAAACATTACAGGCATGAGACACAGGTGATTGCCACAGTGCTTTCTGTGGATAAAGACAATGATCCGGACATGTTGGCAGTTACGGGCGCCTCGGCAGCTCTGGAGATATCTGATGTCCCGTTTGCCGGACCGATTGCCTGCGTGCGCGTGGGTCGCCTAGACGGTCACTTCAAAGTCAATCCCACCCGTGAGGAACAGAAAAGCAGCGACCTCAACCTGATCGTGGCAGGGAGCAGAGACGCCGTGGTCATGGTAGAAGGAGGGGGTCTCTTTGTCAGCGAAGAGGATGTGCTGGAGGCGATTTTCTTGGGCCACAGCGCCTTACAGCCGATTATTGACATGCAGATCAAACTCAAGGAGGCCGTGGGCCCAACTAAACGCCCAATGCCCGTTGTGGAAATTGACGAGTCCCTGAGCAAAAAAGTGGAAGCCCTGGCTACGGATCGGATCAAGGAAGCCATACGGATACCCGAAAAAATCAAGCGCCAGGGGGCATTGAAAGGGGTACAAGCCGATGTCATGGCAGCCCTTGGAGACGAATACGTGGATCAAAAGGGGCAGGTGAAGGACGTACTCCATGCCCTTGAACGTGGTATCATGCGGAATCTGGCTCTTGAAGAAGGTCAACGCATAGACGGGCGTAAGTTCGATGAAGTTCGCGACATCTCCTGTGAAGTGGGAGTCCTACCTCGAACGCATGGTTCAGCCCTTTTCACCCGTGGCGAAACCCAGGCCCTTGGGGTGGTCACGCTCGGCTCCATGGGCGATGAGCAACGGATTGAAACCTTCGATGGGAACGAATTCAGGCCATTTATGCTTCACTACAACTTCCCTCCCTATTCCGTTGGCGAGGCAAGACGACTGGGAGGCCCGGGTCGGCGTGAAATCGGGCACGGCGGGCTATCCACGCGTGCAGTGGAAAAGGTTTTGCCCGCCAAGGAATCCTTTGACTACACAATCCGCATTGTATCAGAGATCCTGGAATCAAACGGTTCTTCTTCAATGGCAACGGTGTGTGCAAGCAGCCTTGCTCTCATGGATGCCGGAGTGCCGGTGACTGCCCCTGTGGCCGGGATTGCCATGGGGCTCGTCAAGGAAGGGGAGAAGGTCCTGGTATTGTCTGACATCCTTGGCGATGAAGACCATGTGGGAGATATGGACTTCAAGGTGGCAGGCACCAACGAGGGAATCACTTCTTTGCAGATGGATATCAAGGTTCAAGGCCTGTCCAGGTCAATCATGCAACAGGCACTGGAGCAGGCAAGAAAAGGACGCCTTTTCATCCTGGATAAAATGGAAGAAACGATCAAGACGTCACGGGAAGAAATCTCTCCCTACGCACCCAAGATTGTATCCATACAGATAAATCCAGACAAGATACGTGACATCATCGGCCCTGGAGGCAAAGTGATCCGGGCCATCCAGGCTGAAACAGACACCAAGGTCGACGTTGAGGATTCCGGTGTTGTGAAGATTGTTGCTGTTGACAAAGAAGCGAGTGATAAGGCCCTCCAAATGGTCAAGGATATCGTCCAGGAGGCTGAGATTGGGGCCATCTACGAAGGAACTGTTCGCAAGATCATGGACTTTGGCGCCTTTGTGGAGATTTTTCCCGGAACCGACGGACTGGTGCACATATCCCAACTCGATTCCAAGCGCGTCAATAAGGTAACTGATGTTTTGAAGGAAGGCGACAAGGTCACGGTCAAGGTTCTCGAAGTAGATCGTGATGGCAAGATTCGCCTGAGTCGGAGGGCAGTTGTAGAGGATCAAAAACATGCCTCAAGATCGTAACAAAACAGTCCTGGACAATGGGATCAGAATCCTGACCAAGCAGATGCCCCACGTCCGGTCTGTTGCAACGGGGGTGTGGGTCAATGTGGGTGCCCGAGACGAAAAGGCAGAAGAGGCCGGGCTTTCCCACTTCATAGAGCACATGATCTTCAAGGGGACCAAAAGGCGAACGGCCCTTCAGATTGCCAAGGAGTTTGATGCCATTGGCGGACAGTGTAATGCATTCACCAGCAAAGAGAATACCTGTTACTATGCCAAGGTGATGGACACCCATGTGGATACGATGGTGGATCTTCTGTCTGACATTTTCTTGAACTCTGTTTTTGATCCTGGCGAGGTAGAACGGGAGCGACAGGTGATCCTTCAGGAAATCAGGATGCTGGAGGATACACCGGATGAGCATGTCCATGTCATGCTTGCCCGGAACATCTGGGGAAACCACCCTTTGGGTCGTTCTATACTGGGAACCTGGGACACGGTCACAAAATTCGATTCCAATGCGATAAAGACAAGTTTCAATCGAGCCTATCAGCCTGAACGGATTGTCATCACAGCAGCCGGAAACCTGCAGCATGAGTCATTTGTGGAACTGGCAGCGGGGGCCTTTGGCATCATTGGGAAAGAGAATGACTTTCCGGAGCGCACCCCACCTACTATGGGTTGGGTGACCACAGCCTACCCCAAGGATTTGGAGCAGGTCCATATCTGTCTTGGGACGGAGGGGGTTCACAGTTCGGACCCAAGGCGCCATGCGTGTGTGCTTCTGAATGTGGTTCTGGGGGGCAATATGAGTTCCAGGCTCTTTCAGGAGATCCGGGAACGCCGGGGCCTTGCCTACGCGGTTTATTCCTTTGCCTCGTCTTATTGTGATAGCGGTCTCCTGGGAGTCTATGTCGGTGTGGCCAAGGCCAACACCGAGGAGGTGATACGCCTCATCATGAGAGAGATGAATCGGCTCAAGGAAGAACCCGTCGACAGCGCTGAGCTCAGAAATGCCAAGGAACACCTCAAGGGCGGACTGTACCTTGCTACTGAAAGCACCGACACCCAGATGACCCGCCTCGCACACAACGAGATCATCTTCGGACGTCACATACCCCTTCAAGAGGTGGTGGATGAAGTCGAAAAGGTAACGGCAGAGGACATCATGGCGCTGGCACAGGATGTATACAAGGACGGGGCCGTGTCTTTGTCGCTGTTAGGGCCTGTGGATGGGAATGCATCTTATGAGGATTTATTGGCTCCTTGAGCACGACTTCAATAACGAATACAGAATATCGAATATCGAATGACGAATGACGAATGACGAATATCGAATGACAAATAACCGATAACGAATAGCCAGTGCCTGCTGACCAGCCTAAAATCCAGATACGTCGCCTTCACCCCGGGCAAGACTCGGATATCCCCTTACCCCGTTACATGACCCCACAATCCTCAGGGATGGATATTTGTGCTGCGACAAAAGAGAATCAAGTGATTCCAGTAGGTTCCATCGAGGTGATCCCCACAGGGATTGCCATCGCCCTTCCTCCGGGCTTTGAGGCTCAGATACGGCCTCGAAGCGGTCTTGCCTTTAAGCATGGCATCGGTATCATCAACGCTCCGGGAACGATTGATGCGGATTACAGAGGCGAAATAAGGATTGCGCTGGTCAATCTTGGGAAACAAGCGTATACCGTTCACCGTGGCGACAGGATCGCCCAGATGATCGTTCAGAAAGTCTATCAGGCCGAAATGGAAGTGGTTGATACGCTTGAAGAAACTGAGCGGAATGAGGGTGGCTTTGGACATACGGGGACTTAGTCATTGGTCATCAGTCATCGGTCATTAGTTAGTCCATCAGGTCCAAAACATCCCTTCTGTTCAATGGAATTAGTTTCATTTGGGTACGAAACAAAAATACGGTAACAATGTCATTCTTCCCCACCATCAGTTGCTTGTGCCACCAGTGACCAATGACCGGTGACCAGTGACCAATGACCAATGA
>JAFDFO010000003.1 GCA_019309815.1 Deltaproteobacteria bacterium | reverse complement strand
CGGCAGGATTCCCCAAAGCTTGTAGACAGCCAGAAATGAGGCAACCGCTGCCAAACAGGTGGCACAAGTCGTTACAATTGCTGCTCCAACCCCACCCATCCATGGTATGAGGATCAGATAACCAATGACGGCTATTGGGAACATCGGACCGGTCACCAGGAAAGTCCAGCCGGGCCTCCCTATAGCAAGGATGATGGCCCTTGCCATGGTGATACCGATAAACCCCACGGCTGCAAAGATCAAATAGGCCAAAATTGGACCGGCAGACACGAATTCCTTGCCGAAAACAAGGTCAACTATCTCCGTAGCTGCCCCAGCCGTCATCGCAGCAAACGGCAGCAGCCAAATCACCAAACGCATCGCGGTCCGCCCAATATCTTTGGCCTTGGACTCATCTCCTTGTCTAATCAAGCGGCTCAAAGTGGACAGCAAAGGTGGAGAGAGTGCCCCGGAAAGCAGACTAGTATGAATGGACAGGCTCTGTCCCGCACTATAGAAGCCCACCTGGGCAGCCGTTGCTCCCAGCACCTTTAGGGCGATTACGTCCAGCCTGAGCATTCGCAAACTCAGCGACGACATGAAAACTGGAGCTGAGAAGCCCAACAGACGCCGCACTGGGAATGTAGCTCCGGAAAAGACAGGGGGTCTGATAAAAAATCTGCTCATTATCAATCCAACCATGGAGGCACCAATGACTCCTATAATCGCGCCGTTAACAGACAGGCCCATCTCCACGAACAAAACGAGTCCAGGCCCGCTCCTTGAACAAACCCCTTCCAACCAAGATGCTGCTATGTACGGAGAACAGGCTAAAAATCGGAATATCTATGGCAAAAAGCTTCAGGTAGGTGGCCATGGCCGGTTCATTGAATGCACGGGCTAAAGGCGAAGCCGTTATCCATAGCAAAGCTGCAATACCAACACCTACTACAAGATGCAGCCGAACTACCGTAGTCCCAACCGCCCGCCAATCATCTTCCTCGCTAACAAACTTGACTGTGGCGCTGTAAAAGACGGTCAGGCTGGTCCACTCGACCCATGTGACAAGCCTTAAGGCTATGGCAAATAGGCCAAAGTTAACCGGGCCGAGTTGGCGGGCAAGAAAGACCGCTGTTATGAATCCGACAGGAATTATCAGCACCTCAGCAAAGAAGATGCGGATACTTCCTGTCATCATGTTGCGAACAAGGTGCTGAGAAGGTTGATTCACTCTGTTCATGCTAATTTGATTGGTTGTTCTGTCATTGGCCGGACACAGGGGAGGATTCCTGAGGACACTTCACCGTTTCCATGGGTTTCAAAACATCCGAGTTGTTCTTTTCGCTGAAAGACTGCCCCGCGCCTTTTCATTTATGACTAATTTGCAGGAGCTATACACACCAGGCCGCAAAATCGGAGCCGGTGAATTCTTTCAAAGGATCTGTATCCTCTTTGAAAAAACTAATCAGTTCGGCCCGTAAGCTCTCACCCAATACGGGTCTGGCAATTTCAGTCGAGAACGCCAATTCTATCACTCCCCCAATCTTCATTCGCACGTCAGTTGAAAATATCTTTGCAATATTGCTTTCGGCAAACTGCTTCAGAAGCAAACCAATCCGGTTCTTCTGCCTTCTTCCGACAGACCCATGCTTGAGGTTGAGAAACTTTGGGGAATAGAAGGTTTCATCAACATTTAAGAATGCAAATACCTTCTCCAATGTTTTTCGACGCTCATTGAGCAAATCCTCCGCAGTCATTATCAGAATATTGGAGCTCGGAAAATATTTTAGATATTGCTGCAGTTGCATAAAGTATCTGCTCCTGCGAACATAGTAGTTGTCATTATTAAGAGGTTTGAAAGCGATTTCTACTGCCCTGTTGTCCAATCCTACCGACAGGTATTGAACATACTGAGAAACCATTCGATCAATGGGATCTCGAAGGATATAGATCAATTTGGTATCCGGTATGACAGAATGCATTTTCTCCGGCACGCCCTCCCATCTAGGATAAGCTGTGTAGTTAGGCGACGACTCCCCGTGAACCTTCGCCCTGGTCATGAAATGTGACTTGTACCATTCGATCCCCTTGTGCCAGGTACGGTCTTCCATGAAGAATTCCAGCTCTTTTTCTCTGGACATCGATATTTGGGGATGAAGGCCCAAATAGTAATGCAGACTTGTTGTACCGCATTTTTGGGCCCCAATTATTATCAGGTTCGGCAGGGTCCCTTTTGCGTATTTCCTGATCATTGGCAACTGTATTTTACTTCTTATGTGTTGACAGATAGCCCCAAAGACGGCTTTCACACCAAAATGAAAGCCGCCTGTTGCATGACTCGATGAGACTTCTGGGCGATCTTGAGGGGTTCGCGTTTAGGGGCGAGGAGAATGCAACTTATCTCTTCGTAGCTATTGCGGCAACATAATACCCGGTCAGATATCTCGTCGGGAGTTTTTCCAGCCGTTCACATATCCTAAGAACCTGTCTCGCATATTGCTTTATCTTTTTGTTCCCCGTCCTGTTCAGGATGTGTCCCGTCCAAATGGCGAGAATACGGGGGCTGTGGACAATGGCCATGGTCTCATGAACTTCAAAACCACACACTTCCAAAATGCGGACCAGTTGAGATTCTGACAAAGTGACCCCCATGTAGAACGGAATAAGTCGGGAGCCCTTCAATAACCTGTAAGGAACCGCATTTCTTAAGAAGATGACTGGATTTGATGGGTTGTCAAGGGTAATGAGCAGTGATCCTCCGGGCTTCAACAATCTGTGAATATCTCTAAGGCTCGCCAGGATACTCTCCTTATGTGAAAAGTGATCCAGCGTTGAATTAGAGATGACAGCGTCAAATGACTCAGACATGAACGGTAACCGCCTGACGTCAGCGCACACAGCATTATGCCAACCGTCCCATGTTCTGGTCATCCTTTCTTTGGCTGCCGCCGCAACTTCAAAAGAAACATCTGTTCCAATGACACGCCCACACTTCCCCCTGCACAAAGGTAGAAGATTATACTTGCTTACGGCTTCGTCATATAGATCGGTCTTGAGGATAAGTCCATCCGGGGAACCGACTGTCCATCTGTCCATTAACTCCCTGTAAATCCCTTGCAGGTGGGCTCTCCATAAATCTTCATGGTCCCTGCCGCCCGGTCTTTCAACAATCGTGTCCCAATAATGGCTGGTATAACTGTCGGACATCGTTTTTATCAGGGGAGAATGAGGTACATCATGGAAAGAGCTAGGATTTCCTGAACGAGGCAACCGCGTTATAAATCCACCCAATGAGTGCTCCGCTCAAGGTCCCCACCGCAAAACCATAAACAAACCCAATGAGGCTGCCAAGAAAAGAAACCCTGTAGCCAATGAAGTACTGACTCAAGAGTCTCAGGTGCGGGCCCACCGGATCCCCTCCTTTGATCACAAGCCAGTTTGTCGCGACAAATACCGCAAGGCCGCACAGCAAGCCGAGAACAAGCCCGAGAGCCTTAGCGTTCAGCCAGAGGACCCCACGAAACAGCCTTTCTTCTTCCGTCGTCTGGTTTTCATTCTTTGTTTTCACGATAAAATCTCCTGACGTCGGTAAATCAACTACAGGTTATCAAAAAAATCTCTGAGAGACAGCAACTCAGCTTTCTTCTTTGCACTATAGACGTAGAAGGCAAGAAAGAGGTTCCGAAGATAGGCAAACAGCCAGCCAAACAAGAAGCCGCAGAAGAACGTGTAACCAAAAGCAACAAAGGCCCCTCTTACGGTCACGGAATAGCCAACAAAATACTGGGAGAGAAGCCTGAGAGTGGGGCCGACCATTTCGCCCCCCTTCATGACCAGCCAAATGGTCGCAAGAAACATGAACAGGCCTGATACGCCTCCTATGGCTGTTGCAAATGCCAGCTTGTCTATCCTGGCAAATGTCTTTGTGAGTATTTTCTCAGGAACGAGCCGTTGGGCTTTCGCCTTTTTATCTGCTTCAAGATACTCGTCCTGTTCACCTATCTCCCACAGGTCGTGATTTGCGCCAGACAAGTTTCGGGCGGCAAGCATTCCCGTGAGCATCGAATGGTCCATATTATTGTATCGGTGCATGCCATTTCGGCCTACGGTTTGGAGATTGTCGAAGGTCGCGAGGTAATCCCGAACGACCATGAGATGTTCTTTGTATGCATCATCATAGACCGGGTATGCCTTTGGCTGGCGTATTACAAACCCGTCCATGATATCATCAGTGTCAGCCAGTCCCAGCTTGGACAATTCCTGAGATGCCAGGTCTATCAGTTCACTATCGGGCATCGTCCAGGTTTCGTCATCTTCGTTACAGAAGTACTCCATTGCCACACTTGTCTTCTTAGGATCGGGGACCATGGCTGCACTCCAGTTCTTGAGGTTCTGAATGCGCCCAACCCTCACATCGGGACTGTGTACATATATCCACTGGTCCGGAAAAAGGTCTTCCCGGTCAACAATAAGTCCCACAAGAACAAATGCCCGATAGGAAAGGTTGGAAGCCGCCTCGAGGACATGCTTCGGTGCTTTCGGATCAAGCAAGGCTACAAGCCTGGTGACGGGAATACTGGCAATGACTTGGTCAGCCGGGATGGTTACTGTTTCGCCGTTGTCAACGTAATTCACCTTCACGATTCGGCCATTTTCATGGCTCAGGCCAGTAGCGTCTGTGTTGAGTCGGACCTCCCCTCCATTTGCCCCCACCACATCCTGGAAACGCTGCCACATCATTCCCGGACCCCTTAATGGGTAGTCAAACTCACTGATCAAGGTCTTCGCTTTCTGGCCCCCGAAAAGCGCATTAGACACCGCCACAATAAGTGACAATCCTTTGATGCGCTGCGCCGCCCAGTCGGCCTGAATCTTATGGCAAGGGGTTCCCCACACCTTCTCCGTGTATGTCCGAAAAAACGTCTGATAGAGACGCTGGCCAAAACGATTACACACCCACTGCTCGAAGTTTACTTCTTCCGGGTGGGACCAGACCTGCGCCTTAAGATAGCTCAACAGGATCAGAGAGGTTTCAACCAACCCCAGGTTCATCAGGGCATTGGCAAACCCAAGGGGATAGTTGAAGAAACGGCCCTGATAATAAATGCGGGACATCCGACGGACCTTGAGAAAATCGTCGCCGAGCATTTCGTGCCACAGCCGGTCAATCTCCTCAATCTTTGTATAGAAACGGTGCCCCCCAATATCGAAATAGTAGCCTTTGTAGGTCTCTGTGCGTGAAATCCCTCCGACCTTGTCAGCCCTTTCGAGCACAATGGGCTTGATGCCCCCCTTAATGCACTCATGGGCTGCTGACAGACCTGCAGGGCCGCCTCCTATGATAACAACAGATTCGTTACTCATGGCCAGTTTCGGTTGGTGCTGGTCCGAGATGATGTCCGGCATGCCATCAGGATCTTAGTCTCTCAAAGTGAAACTTCGCAGAACCTATACCAAAAGCCAGTCCGCCGTAGAAGAAATAAAACCAGTGCCAGGGGATTGTTTTTGCCGCAAATGCCCAGCCGTGTTTATCTTTGAAGAAACGATAGAAATCCCAATGAATCACAAGCAGCCCTATCATCGCGAGAAGGGCAACAGGAAGAAGCCATGGCATACACCACGACCCCAACAAGGCCAGGCAAAATACGTAAGTAAATATGACACTTACGCGGTTGGAGATTGTTACGTTCAGGTCGTCGATGAACTCGCTTTCACGCAAAATCAAATCCGTCCAGGGCAAGGCCCGGTAGAAGAAGTCGGCTCGCAAAAGGGAAACAATACCCCAGCGCTTCAGGTGCTTCACTTTGAGTCCCTTCAGGAGACGAATTTTGTGGCCAGCCCTTCTGAACCTGTAACCCAACTCTATGTCTTCAATGGAGGGTCGGCGGTATGCCTCGTCAAAGCCTCCCATTGCAGAAAACACCCCGCGGCGAATTGCCCCGCAAGCTGCCCAGAAGGTGGAGGCATCTTCCTTAGCACCCTGGTGGACATAGTGGTGAAAAAGATTCTTGTACTGTGACAAAAAATTTGTCTCAAACGGCGCGTCATCATAAGACCCGAAAATAGCAGATAACTCGGAATCGTCCTGAAATGCCCCCGCGACTTGGCTTATGGCATCTTGCGGGATGGTCACGTCTGCATCAACAAAGAAAAGGATGTCCCCCTTTGCCTCTCCCGCGCCCAGATTTCGTGCTCGGGCAGGTCCCCCAGGGGTAGGCATTCTGAGAACCTGAGTCCCGTATTCCTCTGCCACACGCCAGGAGCCGTCGGTGTCGCCATCTGCCACCACGATGACTTCTTCCGGAGGAGGGGTACATGCCGCAACACTTGACAAACAACGCCGAAACTTCTCCCCTCCATTGTATACCGGTATGATAATCGAGACTGTTGGACCTTGAAAGGAATCCATCAATCAGGAAATCCCCTCACAAGGCAAAATATTCGGAAGGTATATCTGACAAATCGGTTGGTCACGGCAGTGCGTCTTCATCCAGAGACTGTCCATACAAAGCCTGCGGTCGGGTGTAAAATATCTGATCCCACACACCGTGCTCGGGGGGGCCCACGCCAGAGGCCTTCCAGCCCCCGAAAGGAGCCCCGGGTGCTGCCCCCAAAGTGGACTGGTTAAGTTTCAGAATCCCGACTTCTGCCCCTTCCAGGAAACGTCTTTGACAGGCAGGGTCTTCTGAATAGAGGCTGGCGACAAGACCGTGAGGTACCCCGTTGAGCAATGACAAGGCATCATCCAAGTCCTTGGCCGTCTGAAGTACGGCGATCGGACCGAAGGTCTCTTCCTGAACCACGCCAAGGGTCGGTTCCGGGGTGTCCAGAAGTGTGGGTTCAAACCAGCATCCAAAGTCCCACTCGGCCGGAATTCTCCCCCCACACAGAATCCTTGCGTCATGGGAAACAGCAGCTTTCACCAGGTCTTCGAGCCTTGTCTGCTTTGTCCGGGAGATGACCGGCCCCATCTGGGTCTCAACATCCAGGGGATCGCCCAACTTCAAAGCGTTTATGGAAGCGACCAATGCCTCGATGAAACCCTTACGTATGTCTCGATGCACGATGAACCGCCGTGTTGCAGTGCAGCGTTGGCCCGAAAAGCTGAAAGCCGCCAGCGCTAACTCCTGCGCGGCCCTTTCCACGTCTGCGTCCGGCATGACAATGGCAGCGTTGTTTCCTCCCAGCTCCGCCTGAAAGGGCTTCGGAAAACGAGCGCACAGCCTTGCCACTTCCCTGCCCGTTGCACAAGACCCGGTCAGTGATATCCCTTGAACCTCGGGCTGAAGAATCAGCTGCTTAGCCGTGTTCACACCCCCGAAAAGGAGGTTCACCAGTCCATTGGGCGGTCCAGCCTCAAACAGCGTCTCAAGGACCAGTCTTGTGGTGCGGGGAGCCTGAAGGGCTGCTTTCCACACAACACCGTTGCCAAAGACAATGGCCGCCCCCAGCTTTCCAACAGGAATAGCAATCGGGTTATTCCAAGGAGTAATAACTCCAATGACGCCCACCGGACAAGAACGGGTTTTGGCCCTATTTAGGTCGTAGCCCGTCAGAGCCTGCTCTCTGGCCACGATGGAGGCCGTTTCGTGGAGCAATTCCACCGCAAAACGTACCTCATCGTGACCGACACCGATCGGTTTGCCCAGCTCGAGTGCCATGAGACCCGCGAAATCGGCTTCCCGCCCTGCCAACTTCGCCGCCCAGGCAATAAGCAGTTCGCTCCTGGACCTTGGCGAAATCCGACGCCAGTCGACCTGTGCACTCCTGGAAGCAGCGGCGGCACCGGCTACTTCTTCCCGTGACGCCAGCGGTATCAGGCCCAGAATTTCGTCCCATTTCGACGGGTTTCTCTGTTCCCACAGGCCATGGCTGGATGCCCCCAACCAGTCCCCTCCAATATTGCCTACCGGATGGACCCTCACCCCAGGGGTTCGGAGAACCGTTCCATTCCTTTTGAGTCTGGCCAGTATCGTGTCAGAGGAGAGGAAGGTGGCCATGCGATCTGCGAGGTAGTCCTTGGTTACTCTTGCATGAACGGCTTCGGTGGAAGCTGTGGCGTCTTCTGCTACCCAGATCTCGAAGCCCCGTTCGTAGGCATCCATAACCGTGGAGCGCACGCATCCGTGCAGGTAGACCCCCGCTACAATGAGCGTATCTGCGTCTAACTCTTCCAGCGTGGCGTGAAGGGACCTGTCAGCAAAGGCACTGTAGAACTGCTTTTCAAAAACCGGCTCCTGGTCTCGTGGTTGCAATTCCTCGGGGGGGGCTGAACCCGGTCTGCCTGCAATACACTCCCAAATCCCTGCGCTCTTCCAGTGCGGCATCCGGTCTTCCCCGTCAGCCCGAACCACTGTATGGGCATGAATAACGGGAACGCCTAACTCCCGGCAGCCTTTGAGCAACTGCCCCACTCGTGGGATGAGTTCCTCAGCCGGAGGCTCCAGGGCCGGCCTGGACAGGAAATCCTTTTGCAGATCCACTAACAGCAGAACGGGTTTCATGCGGCCCTTGCTTCGTTGAGCGCTTCAATTGCTTCAACGATTCGATCGCCCAGTTCCCGGGTCCCGATGACTCTGCAACCTGGCGATACGATATCCGGTGTCCTCCACCCTTCTCGAAGGACCTTTCCCATGGCAGCCTCAATGCGCTGTGCAAGCCCCTGCTGGCCGAAACTCACGCGAAGCAACATGGCCAGGGAGCAGAGCTGTCCAATCGGGTTGGCCTGGTCGCGGCCGGATAGATCATAAGCCGCGCCGTGCCCGGTTTGATAGACTGCTCTCCCTTCCTTTCCGAAGTTTCCCGAGAAACACATGCCGCGCGAACCCATCAACAAACCGCCTAAGTCAGACAGAATATCGCCGAAAAGGTTGGGACAGACAATGACATCAAAATCCTGAGCTGCATGGATGAGATGATAGGCAGCATAGTCTACCTGCAAGATCTGGGACTCAAGACCCGAATCCTTTACCACTCGTTTGAATACTTCAATCCACAAGCGACTGATGGATGGTATACCGTCAGGCTTAAGTACCAGGGTCAGACGCCGACGCCGCCCACGGGCAAGTGCGACAGCAACGCCAAGGATCCTTTCCACCTCGCTCTCCCGATACTCAAACGTGTGTGAGGCCTTTAACTCATCCGTCTCCTGCGTTTCTTCCCATCGCCCGAAATAAATGCCCCCCGCGTTCTCCCGCACTATCAGGACGTCCACGTCGTTCAAGTTGTCCGTCTTGATGACGCCCACGTCCAGCAACGGGGACAGAGGCCGTATTGGGGTGACCTTGCAAAAGAGATCGAACTCGGAGCGAAGCTCATAGACGAAACGTCCGCCGCCAGGCCCACACAACACTGCGCCCCCTGCTGAAAACACGGATTCGACAAAGGAGACAACTTCCTTGGTCAGAATCTGACCCGTCTTCTGTTCGGCCAGCAGTCCAATGTCCCCCCCTTCTTTAACTTCGAACTGGGCGGGGGTCCCTCGAGTTACGGCATCCAGCACGTTCAGGGACACCTCGATAATCTCCGGACCAATCCCCTCTCCCGGCAGAACCCCTATCGTATATTCTGCTTTTTCGCCTGAGGGAAACGTCCAACCTGGAATCATCCCACTCAATGTCAAGCCATCATTCATGCTCGTCACCTATGTAAAGATATTGACCGAAAAGAAGTCTGACAATGAAAGACGGTCTACAGATAACCCATTTTAGCCATTGTCGGCCCGGCAACGTCCATAACCGTCATCAGGTCTATATCTGAAAGACCATTTTTGTATTTTCCTATCGTATTGTCACGGATCACCTCTGCATTAAAACCCGCAGGGTCCACGCCTAACCAGTTCCCAAGCGCTTTGAGTTCCCGCTCCTTCTCTTTAATCAGGTCCTCGTAGTGAATAACGCATAATTTGTCCCTGTGGCGATCCATCAGTTCAATAGCTTGCACCCAACGTTCTGCAATTTTTTCGGCTGTATCCATCTTCTTCCTGAGCACCGGCATGTTTCGCCATGCTGTGGACACCGTCCTTAAAGCAGAGCTGGTTACGTCCCTGCAATCACGACATATAACCAGGATAGACAGATTATCAGCGCCTGCCAGTTCGCTCAGTTCAAAAACGTAATCAGGGTACTTATCACCAACAATGCGCTTTCCAGGAAAGATATTCTTGAGGGTTGCTTCAATGGCCTGGACATTTACACGTCTCTGCCAATGTCTCAACATCTTGAAAAGATAATGCAGGACAAAGGCATGGTTTCGTGCAATCGTCATTCGCTTCTGCCTCTTGACAATGGATGTAAAGACCCCGGCTTGTGTTACGACTAAAGGCCAATATCTTATCCCGATACCCAACCACCGCTTAATCATCCGTGACATGTACACTATATAAGGCTTACCAATGGAACAAAAATTTCCAAATTCCATAGTCAGTGAGATGTCGGGATGACTGTTGCACAGTTCCAGGAGCAATGTGGTACCAGAGCGTTGATGTCCTGTAATGATCAGAACCACTTATTTATGTCTTTTCCCTTGGTCTAGTTTCCAAGTGTTCAGGTCGGATTTGCGTGAAGTCGCAGTCGCTCTGAATTCATGAAGTCTATTGTCTTCGAAAAGAGTTTCTTATCATGAAAAGTTGCAGTCACTGTCCAAGTTCAAACCCGTCGGGCGTCCGCAAAAACCCCCTCCTTCTCATTTTGCATAACCAGCCACTGTCTTAACGATATTTGCGATGACTTCACCGGATCTACTATACTTCTTGTCGAGGAAGAGACCTTTTAACGATTCGTTGTTGTAAATCATATTCTTGAACCTGCTAACAGCGTCTTGAGAGTAAAACTGTTTGAGTACCTCAACAGCAAAGAGCAAACCTTTATTTGACAATCTAAGGGTTTCTCCATCGTCGGTGATCATCCCTGCCTTTTTCAGTCTTTGAAGGCGTTCACCAAGAACGCTGTCAACGTCAAGCCCAAATCTGGTATTGAAATCACCTCTATTGACTCCCTTTGGCCCCCTGAACATCATGACAGTCTCTCTTTCCATCTGTTGCCTCCTGGAATATTTCCCTGCAAATGAAATTGCCAACTGTCCTTTGTCGACGGACACCATGTATCTTTTTAGATTATGAAAGTTCTCATATCGAACACCGTCGAGATAGGACCGTGCCGATACGCCAAGACCAAGTTCTTCTTCGCCCAGGTAATGGCGCGGGGTGAGTTGTAGTTTAGATGGCAGAAGAAAAGTATGAGGGGCCTGTGCCTGTTGGTATCCTGAATCGGTGAGCTTTTCAATAGACATGATATTCATCAACAAGACGGTTTCTTTGTCCGGAAAAAGATCGGCTTCTCTTATGAATGCTCCATGCATCTTTGGATTTTCTATCCGAAGACGGTATGAACTAATCCAACCAGGATTTAGGTCAGTGGCAATCTTCAGGTCGGCTTCCCATTTTTCAAGTGTTTGTTCGGGTAAGCCGAACAGGAGATCGATGTTCATGTTTGTGAAACCTGCCTCATGGGAATTTCTATATGCAGATATCGCTGTCTTTGCACTGTGCTTTCTGCCAATCCGCTTGAGGATATTGTCGTCGAAGGACTGTATGCCCATACTTAACCGGTTGACACCGTTTTCCAGTAAGGCTTGAAGTCGCTCTTTCCCGGCACTCCCAACCGTGGTTTCAGGACTCGTTTCGCATGTGAAACCTGCGTCGGGAAGAATGTTCAGTCTGCTCTTTAGAAATCCAATGAGATCTTCGAGTTGTTTGGCGCTGAGATAAGTGGGGGTTCCACCGCCAAAATAGATGTATCTTATGGCAGCATTCTCGAATCTGGAGGTCCTTATCAGTAGCTCCACTTCTTTCTTTAGTGTATTGATGTACTCCTCTACTATTGATTCCGGCTGTTTACCGGTGCTGAAACAACAACAGAATGTACACCTGTTTATGCAGAACGGTATGTGTACGTATAGATTTATCTCCTGTACGTCAGAGATGTGTGATGAAAACACATCTTTCGACTTTATTCGTGAACCGCTCTTAAAGAAGTATATGTATCTCCCTCTTTGTTCATAATCCTCTATCTCCAAGCCCAGTTGTTGCAACTCCTTGAGTTCGGTGTTCAGTTGTCTTCTAATTTCTCTTGCTCTTTCGATTAGATTGCTCTCTGACACTGTAGAGACCTCCTAGGCATCTGACTACAAAAAGATTTTGGGGAAACCCTGTTTCCGCTTTATTCTACCAGGTTGAACTCCTATCCTTCATTCCCTTTAGAAAGCATCCGGCAAAGTGAGAGACATAAACCCATCAAGGTGCCTGGCGCGCCTGGTGAAAATGGAGAATCTTGCCCGAACTTGTCGTCAAAGGAGGGGTACGCTCCACGGTGAGGAGCTGAGCATCCTTACACACCATACCCATCATCCTTTCAACCCCATTGCCCGAACTGAGGGCGGTCAGGAATGTCTCGACGACTGCCTCAGGTTCGACCGGCCCCACCTCGGGATGCACCAGAAGCCGAAAACATTGGAGTCCCCCCTCGTCACTGTCTTCCAGCAACTGATAGTGCGTCGGAGCACCTCCGAAGCGTTCCGGGAGGGTCTCCTCCATCACCAGGGCCAGGTCCGTATCTAAGAACGACATGCCTCCGGCAATGAGTTTTTCATAGCTGCGGATTGAGTGCAGGTGTCTTGTCCAGCCGAGTTCTTGGAGACGACACCCGCAGTCGCGTTCTACCATAACCGCCTGATCCCCGAGTGAAACATTCAGCAGAATAAACGGTGTGGCTGACTCAAGCGTAGAAACGAAAAGCGCGCCCGAAGGGATTCCCGCATCCTTGTTCTCTTCTTTTACCTGAACGAGGGCCACGCGATCGTGTAGGAGATGCACCTCATCGGGCGCTTCAGGTCTGAGACATCCATACCCGATTGTTCCACACTCGGCGCTGCCGTATCTGGAAACGGCCTCTGCTCCGGTCCGCCGTATTGTGGACAGACCAATCTCTGTGACCGGCTCTCCCAACACCGTGAATTGAGCCCCAGGAATTTCGACACCCATTTCCTCTGCTGCCCGGCAAAGACGCAGAGCAGAACTCATGTAGGTGAGAAGGTGAGGCACCTTGCCGGAGCGCAGAACCTGGATAAACCAGTCCAATATCGGCAAAGGATCACTGACCGGAACATACTGCAGACCGGGAAGGGACACGCCTCCCAGGAATCCTGCCCAACGGAGTGTGAGGGCACTCCAATGGTAGCGCGGATGTAGTCCCGGTGTCGCCGGATCCACGTGCGAAAACCACTTCACAGGGTGGATCCCAAACCCGCTGAATTCCAGCAGGTGAACCATTGCCGAGCCGCCCGGAATTCCCCAGACGGCATGATGCCATTCATTTCCTCCTCGGGCTGACAGGCCGAGCAAGGCGTTTATTGAGCGGCTTCGGATAAACGCGAAATCCACCGGTACAGGAATACCGGCGCTTCGACTGCCGCTGGTTCGAATGCCTATGGAGGGAGATGGGGTTGGGTTGTGAAAGAGATGGGGTTGAACTGTGAGCTTTTGACTGCCCCGAACGATCGGGCAACGGCCCTTGAACTCATCCACGGTAAGATAGACCCCTGCTCGGCACAATTCTGTGAGTGCTCCTTCAACACCTTCGTGATGGACCAGCTTCTCCAGGTCTCCGGCCTCGCACCCCGCCCAGCCAAGAAGTTTCCGATAAGGACTCCCAGGTGCGCTGTAAATGGTGTCACGCACCAGGTTCAGAAACCGGGGCTGCCTTTTCTCAAAACGGAGTCGGAGACATTTGTCCGCTTCCTTCCTTTGCACCGGACGTCGCAGGAAAAACGGCAACTCCAGGAGGAAGCGGGTACCCAACCAAAGCTCTTCAATTCGAACCCCTGATGTGCGATTCATTCGGCTTCCAAACAAAGAATTGAAAATCCCTGCAGTCCCGCTTCAGAGGGATTGAACCGCAAGGATGACAAGGGATCGTATCCTAAAGACCCTTTGAGCTACGATGTCTCAAGAGGCAACCACGCTTTTCTGTTTCTCTTGCCGGGTAAAAAGGGCGAAAACCAGCGAAAGATCCGGTGAACACGCATGTTGTCCTCCACATGGCAACAGAAATGACAGTCACAGTGCAACCCCACGTGTGCCAGGCCTTCTTTCGTAAGCGTCTGCCTGCGGAACCTTTTCAGAGAAGGGCCATTCCATATATCGCTCAACCTGTCCTCATTGAGATTGCCCATCGGCAAGCTGCATGAATTGCACGGGAGGACTGTACCATCCACTTTGATATGAGCCTGGACCCAGCCAACGTAACAAGGCACTTTTTCCCACACCTTTTCGCCCGTCCGGTAGCGCAAAATGGTATTGTCTATATTGTGCCCTATGGCAAGTGAATCCAGCCGCCTCTTGATCCCCGCCAAGTTCAGGCTTAAGAGTCTCGTCTCATCCTGGGTCAGAGCAAATGACTCTAGTTTCCCCCGCCGGGTTCTGAGCGGAGAAAAAGACAGCGTATTGCACCCCGTTTCTTGAGCAAGGTCAGCCATTGCTTGGATACTGCCAAAGTTGTTGCGATATATAGGATGATGCATAACAACTGAGGGAAGATGACTCGCTTGGTCGGCCTTGAGACGGGCCATACGCTGGAGAGCATCAACAATGGTGTTGAAGTACTCCGGCCCCGCGCCTGGGTGGTTTCGTTCGTATTCTTCTTGTGAACCAGCCCACAGACTCACTGTCAGGACATCGAGTTGAGAATCTATGAGCGATTGTACCTTGCCTTCGTCAAGCAACGTACCATTGGTAAACAAGGTGACGTGAAGTCCCACGCTCTTGGCAGTAGAAATCATTTCCAGGAGACGAGGGTGGAGAAAGGGTTCCCCTTCTCCCGTTAGAATTAACCTCCCTGTACCCATGGCCCTGAGTTGCTTGCACAGTTCCCTGAAGAGATGGAAAGAGATGTTCTTCTTGCTCCTGTCACCTGGTGACGGGACCTTCACGTGAGGAGAATGATAGCGACATCCCAGACAGGCGAGATTGCATGAACGCGTGACGTCCACCAGGACATAGAACGGCCCTGCTTCGGCGGTCTCACCGGTAAGCAGCCCTCTGAACAATCTCACCTTTTCATTCAGTGTTGCCATGCTTTATTCTAACCCACAAACACTATTCTGAACGGCAGAAACAACGGTATTCCCCGCCCCGCCGGCGTCTCCTTCAGGCGGACAGCCCCATCTGATATAGGAACTGAACATCTTTGAGGGCGATTCTTTGCTGCCTTTTTCAAACCTGCTTTGGATACAGACGTAGCCACTCCACCAATTTAATCTCTATTGGAAACTTATCATACAGATTCTCAACCCTTTTCTTGGCTATGGGGTGATAAAGCCTGGCCAACATGACAACCAAGGGGTTTGTGGGCCATTGTGGCTCCAGGAAGTAGTTCTTCTCCAAGAATAGCGAAGAACAATGGAGCATTCTTAACAACCGCTCCCTCTCCTTCGTGATCCAGGGCGTACGCTTTCTGTTGATAGTACGCCAGTTAAAAGATACCCAACCTTCAAGCTTTTCCGGGGGTTTAAACCCGTGCTTGACAGATAAATGGAACAGTTCCGTGCCGGGATACGGCGTGTAAATGTTGATGTCTTTTATGGCTTCTTTGTTGTCTTCCAAAAGTCGAAAAATCAGGGCAACGGTCTCACGAATATCTTCTTTCGTCTCAGTAGGAAATCCCATCATAAAGCAATATTTGGGGATCAGGTTGAATTTCGCCACCCTCTTGTTGAAATCAATAACCTCTGAAATCTTGATTCCCTTCTTTATCAGATCCAGAATCCTCTGAGAGCCGGATTCCACTCCCACCACGAGTGCCTTAGCCCCAGCCCTTTCAAGGAGTCTCAAAAAATCATCGTCCAGTCTGGAAAGCTCGTTCACGTGTATGTCTAGCTTTGTGACAACGACATCGAGTTTTTCATCCACAATCTTTGTGAGGAGCTTTCTGACCCTTTCTACATCCCCAAAGAAGAGATCATCTGAGAACCGAATACCCCTGATCCCGAATTTGGTCCTTATTTTCTTTATCTCTTCATATGTTCTTTCAGCTGATAAGGCCCTCCATCTTCTTTTGTAGAATGTCGTGTTGTAGCAGAAACCACACCTGTATGGGCACCCTCTGGCACTTGAAAACCTGAGGTGATCTTCACCAAAACTCCTTACCAGGACTTTTTTCACGTCTATGAGATGGTATGAGGGCGAAGGTTGCTTCTCCAAATCGATAAACGGTCTGGGTTGGGTCTTCTTGATTTCACCATTTTCTTTGTACCAGATTCCTCTGACTTTGCTCAGAGGCTCGCCCTTTTCCAACGCCTGAACGAGTTCAAAGAATGTTTCATCCCCTTCTCCCTGAACAACGATATCAATGTTCTCATTCGCGAGTGTCTGTTCCGGAGCCAAACTGGCATGGACGCCTCCCCAGACCACTGGAATTGTATCGTATTGCTTGACCATCCTCGATGCCTCGATCCCATATTTGATCTGAGGACCGGTCTTTGCCGACACGCCCACGCAGATTGGTCTCTTCTTCAGTTCTGAGAGAAGCATATCCTTCCATCTGTCTTCAAAATTCTGGTCGATTATCTTGATCGTATACCCTGCCAGGTCTAGCGGTGTCGCTATGGCGAGCAAACCGGAAGGTATGCCGGTCCTTCTTTGTTGCTCTTTTCCCATTCTCACGGCGGGGGTGAAAAGAACAATGTGCCCCTTATCCTTCAATTCATTACCCTCCTTGTTTTGGATAGACGCCCAACAATTCTGCGAGTTTTAGGTCAATCGGAAACTGATAGTACAAATTTTTCACCCTCATTTTTGCGATGGGGTAATAGATTGCTGCTGCGAGGGCTACCGGAAAACTTGTCCTTTTGTAAGAATTTATGAAGTTATTCGGCTCTGCCAGCAGGGTAGCAAAGTGCAGCATACGGATTAATTTCTTCATCCTCTCCGATACCCACACAGCGCTGTCATTTACTGTCCGATAATTGAATGACACCCAATCCTCCAGCTTCTGGGGAACTTTAAGGCCATTTTTCACTGAGAGGTTGAAAAGCTCGGTTCCAGGAAAAGGCGTGTAGATATTGAATCGCGGCACCGCATGCCTGTTGTCAGATGAAAGTCTCATTTTCAGCGACATGGTTTTGGCCAAATCTTCCTCGGTCTCCGTAGGAAAACCCATCATAAAAAAATAGTGAGGCATGATATCGAATTTTTTTAACCTTTTGTTCACTTCTATTAGCTCAGGAATCCTCATCCTCTTTTTCATTATTTTCAACATTCTAGGCGAGCCTGATTCTATCCCCATCATCACCATTTTACAGCCGCTTCTCCTAATAAGGCGCATTTCGCTGTCAGTCAGCCTTGATAGCATCGAAACATGAACGTCGATCTTGGACAACAGAACTCCAAGGTTTTCTTCTGCTATCCGTCGCAGGATCTCCAGCGCCCTCTTCTTGTTTCCGAAAAAATTATCATCAGAAAACAATATGCCCTTCACCCCATACTCTTCTATGAGTAACTTGATTCGCCTTATCGTCTCATCGACCGTCAACCCCCTCCATCTGCCTTTATAAACCGTGGAGTTATAACAATAAGTACACTGAAACGGACAACCCCTGCTTGTCTCAAAGCTTATGTGACCCTCTCCGAAGACGTTGACCATGTATTGCTTCATGTCAACCAGGTGGTATGACAGCGGAGGTT
The DNA here is from genome assembly GCA_019309815.1 of Deltaproteobacteria bacterium. Classification (GTDB taxonomy): domain Bacteria; phylum Desulfobacterota; class Desulfobacteria; order Desulfobacterales. The sequence goes on along the minus strand of JAFDFO010000003.1, from coordinate 21,258 downwards.
GTTGGTTCAAGTTAATCAGAGGCCTTGGCCCCGTGTTTTTTGTTTCTCCGTCTTCCTTGTACCAGATTCCTTTCACCCGAGCTAGGTCCTTGCCATTTTCCAGTGCCTGTACTAGCTCAAAGAAGGTTTCTTCCCCCTCTCTCTGTACAACAATATCGATATTTTCATTTTGCAGTGTTTGTTCGGGCAGCAACGTGGCATGGATACCTCCCCACACAACCGGAATATTTCCATGCTGTCTTACAAAACGCGACGCCTCTAACCCGCTTTGTATCTGCGGCCCTGTCATGGAGGTTATCCCAACGCAAATCGGCTCCTTTCTGATTTCTTCTAGAAGACTTTCTCTCCAGTGCTCGTCTATCCTCTCATCTATGATCCTAACGTCATACCCTGCCCTGTCCAGCGGTGTGCCCACGCTGAGAAGGCCTAAAGGCAACTCAACTCTCGGTTGAACTGAACCCCCAAGTTTGTTCGATGGATAAAGCAACACGACACGTTTCATGGTTTTTCCTCAGTCATCAGTATGTGGTTTCGCATAAGGACCTCGATTGGCGACCCTTCTGGAATGACCCGTCGCGTATCAAGTGTGGTAAGGGACAAGGGAATTCATAGAAGGAATGCACAGTGGTCAGGACATAGCAACAAATTCGGAGGAAATGTGACCTTTTACAGGTATCCAAACGGAACGTCAAACGGTTAGCCTGAAAAACACCCTGCTGGATGAGAATATCCATCAATAACAGCTATTTGCATCGACGGTTCATGCCGCATACCACCGGTGTCAAACCGGCTCGGAGAGACCAGGCAAGGGGCCCGCTTTACCGGGTAAGTGGCCTTATTCCCTCTCAGCAACGACTCGAACCTCAAACATAGGCTTTAGAAGATGAACCGCTCTTCTCACCACTCTGAATCCGGATTCACCCAGGCGAAACCGACTGGCCCAGACAGCTGCAAAACGGTCATAACCAAATCTCCCGAGCTTTCCTTCCACGACCTTTAACCCCATATTTTCGACAAGGTTGCCAAGTGTTTGTACATTCCAGGAATAAAGGTGATGGTTAGCTTGCTTTGAATTGTAATGACGGAATCGTCTTTCTTTTTCGTATGGAACAAACAACAGGAGTTTACCCTTGTGGCAAAGCATGCGCTTTATCTCTTCCAGGATTTCCGGTGGATGGCTGGTGTGTTCAAGCACATGGTGGCAGATAACTATGTCTATGGATTTGTCGGCAATGTTACTGACATCTCTCACGAATTCAATGCCATGGCTCTGAATGACAGGTTCTACGCTCTCGGATAGATCAAAACCGAGCCTCCTTTCGCATTCTAACCGTGCCAGGTTCCAGCCGATCCCCACACCGTATTCAAGTACTGTATCCTTCCTATGCACATAAGGACTGATCTTGCTCGCCCGAAGCTGTGCAACCCACGAATAAGACAAATCAGGGACGGAATGTGTTGTTTGGTGATACCCCTTTCCAGCTTCTCCACGGTAACGCTGTTCTACTTCATCTTTAAAAACCATGCTAACCAATCCTATGGCAAGTTAACGGCACTCTCTGTTCAGTTATGTAACCCAACATACCATCAATACAGCCTGTCAACAGTCCCGTAAGATATGCAACTAGATAAGGGCCTTTTTCATCAACTCACCCTTCTGCGAGATGTTCGATCCCAGCATACTCCACTCCCCTTGAACGTAACCGTTTTACACCATGGGAAGACGTACAATGGGCTGGGGGGTTTGGGAAGTTGGCTCTGGAGAGGAGGTTGGGTCAGGCATGAAGTACGGCGCCACAGCTCCGCTTGGTCGATTACGCAAGGGCGCCTTCCATAAGCGACTGATATGTATATATTTTTGTTGTGACAGCTGGATTGCCAAGTTCAGAATGAATGATTAAATCAATTGCCGGAAATTGGCAAGTGTTCAAATTTTGAACGCCCAGAACATAACCACATTTTTGGTCAAGAATCAACAAAGAAATGGATGCTTCCACAGGATTTTCGAGAGTTAGATTGGGGCGTGCGGAGGGTACGCGATTTGGGGTTTCGATTCAACCCGTCTGCCATGGGGAAACTCGACCGGCATGCTCCCCGGACACGAACTGCCGCCGCCAGGCGGAACGCTCGCCCGGAAGGGCGGGGTCGAGGGGAACTATCTCAGAATGGCAAATTTCCTTTCCGGGCTGTGAAGCACTGCCTCAAGGCAGACCCCCCGCCCGGAAGGGCGGGGAGACTTCACATGTAAGAGGAATGTTCTCTGGGTTTCTCTAACTCTTTTTGTCCGGGAAAGGGGGGCTTTTGTGAAAAACTATTCCACAGTTATTCGATCTTTGTTTACCTCACAGGTCTTCGGACCTATGCCTGGTACCTTTGTCATATCCTCGGCGCTGCTAAAGGGTCCGTGTTCTTCGCGGTACTGAACGATGCGCTCGGCGTATTTCGTTCCTATCCCCTTCAGTTGAGTAAGCTCCACAGCAGAAGCTGTGTTGATGTTGACCTGCTGTGTTTCCTCAGCCCATAACGGGAGCGATAGAGCCACAACCAACCCTATCACTAAGCATAACGTGACTACCTGTCTACAATGTTTCATTGTGAGCCTCCTTTTTTCAGTTCTCCTTTTCCTTTTACCCTCCAGCCAACTCCCCGCTTTGCGAGACATTGAGGAATAATCCTCAGGACGATCAACAGCAGAAAATACGTTTGGATGGAAGTCAAGCCCCCCCGCCTTTCCGGACAGTGCGGGCGGGGAGCATGTCGGTCACGATGCCACATGTGTCTTGAATTGCAACGCTCCTTTATTGCGGGCAAAACGCGGGGGGAAAGGCAGTGGAGCCACACTGACAGCGGGTTGCCTTTGGCCTTGACGATTTTGATGTCACCCTATATACGGAGTCATCCGTGCGTATATACTGTGTAAACACTCTCATAGTGCACGAAATCAGAGATAGCTTCACGAGTAAATCCGCCTTGTCTCCTGGCGGAAGAAAGGGACAGTGGCAATCAATGGACGAGGAATGGGCCCGGTTTTTGCGACGGGATTTTGTGCAGGGGTTTCCGGCTTATTGTGGATACGAAGTCGATCTGGTTGGAGATGGTGAGTTCCACACCAGCCTGAAGGTCCGTCCTGATCATAGACAGCAGGACGGATTTGTCCATGCAGGGGTGATTGCGACCATGGCGGACCATTCGGCGGGATATGCGGCTTTTACAACGGTCACAGCAGAATCCCGTATTCTGACAATCGAATTCAAGATAAACTACTTCAGGCCTGCTACCGATGAGACCATTGTATGCCGTTCAAAGGTGATCAACAGGGGAAAGAAGATCATTGTTTCAGAGTCTGAAGTCTTTAGCGTTTCTGGTGAACAGGAAAGACTGGTCTCTAAGGCCTTGGTAACGTTGATGGCCGTACCGGCCACAAGCCTCGCAAAGGCAGAAACCGAAGTCAGGTGATAGGGCCTGCCTTTGCGCGTGATAGATGAGGGTTCTCCGTTGAGTGATGTGCAATTGACCGGGTATTTTCCGGGTGCAATAGGAAAGATAACCGAACTTCACGCCACATACTACCATGACAACTGGGATCTGGATGTCTCTTTTGAAACCCAGGTGGGGAGGGAGCTATCAGAGTTCATCAGTGGATTTCAGAAGAATCAGGACGGATTCTGGGTAGCCACCGTGGCTGGAGAGTTTGCGGGCTCCATTGCTATTGATGGGAAACAGGCAAATTTGCATGAGGCTCGACTCCGGTGGCTCATCGTTGATCCAGCGTTCCACGGACGCGGCATAGGACGGCTTTTGCTCAAAGAAGCCATCGAATTCTGTAGAAGCACTGGTTACAAGAAGATATATTTATGGACATTTGAGGGCCTGGACGCAGCCCGCTTTCTATACGAACGTGCGGGGTTCCAACTTCGCGAAAAGCATGATCTTGAACAGTGGGGGAGAAAGCTGACTGAGCAGATGTTCGAAATGTACCTGAAGGCTTGAAGGATCAGTTATTATATCGTGCCCCTCAGGCTGTCTTTGATTGGTTGAAAGCGAAAAAACACTCTACTGCATCATCCAAGAGCCCTCAAAGAACGAAGAGAAACCCTGCGAGGAGTAATTTGCTCAGATCGACGGAGCACCTGCCCGGCTACGCGCAAAGAGACTGGAGAATTGTAGACTACCATTTGTACTGCCTGCCCAATACCAATCTTTGGTTTCGTGGCCCCAAGCCCGACAACCTGCAGCGCAATAACTACTTCGCATGCATTGGCGCCGCCCAAACGTTTGGATGCTTCTGTGAAAAACCTTATCCGGTGCTGTTACAGGAGAGGATAGGCCTTGATGTACTGAACCTGGGTTACGGCGGGGCTGGACCTTTCTTCTTCCTAAAGCACCCGGCCCTGCTGGAGTATGTCAACAATGCCCGGTTCGCCATCGTTCTGGTAATGTCCGGAAGGAGTGAGAGCAATTCCTTGTTCCACAGCGGCGGACTCGAATACCTGACAAGGCTAAGTGATGGTGTTCGGATCGGTGCCGACGCCGCTTACCAAGATCTGCTGAGGAAACATACAAGATGGCGCATCAAGTTAGGAGGGAAACAGATCTCCCTTTGTTTTCTTGCGCGAAATCGCGTCAAACGAATCGTGAGCGAGACAAGAGCCAATTGGACAAGAAACTTCACGCAACTGATACACAGAATTAAGGTTCCGAAGATCCTCTTTTACTTCTCAAGGAGGGAGCCCGGTTATAAAGAACGTTACGATGGGCTTCAATCGCTATTCAGCGGTTTTCCTCAGTTAGTCAACTCGCAGATGATTCATGAACTAAGGGGGCACTGTGATCACTATGTTGAGTGCATTAGCAAGCGAGGAACCCCCCAGTTGCTGGTAGATCGATTTACGGGCAGGCCGACAACTGTCGATCTAAGTCTGGACAGAGAAGATTTTCATGGGCTCTGGGAATACAACCTGTACTATCCGACTCCCGAGATGCACCTGGATGCAGCACAAGTTCTCAAACCGATCTGCGCGAGAATACTCGGTCAGTAATTTGGTGCAGTCAGTAGGCGAAGGCCCTTGGCCATGCAGGCGGTGAGTAAAAGGCGAAATATGATAGCGATATAAGCTGGCGGCGTAAAGCGCACCGTAGTCGTTACTTCCCCCTGGCGACAAACCTGACCTTCACTGCCTGGCCGATTCTGGCCTTGAAATACTTGCGGGCATCTCCCTGGTTTAACGCAATCTCAAGGAGGTTTCGGCTTCCGATGATGGCGATTGGCGCACCCACCTTCACACTGTCATAAGACTGCGACACCCCCTTAATCTTGAACCTTCCCAGCCTGAGTTCAACCCGTTGTGATCCCTCATCATCTTGAAACTTCTTTAGGGTTCGCTCGCTGATATTCGTCACGAGGCTTCCGAAACGATCAATCGCCATAACAGCGCCAACCAGCTCATGTTTGGCAGAGACAAAGGGCACGGGAATCTCCAGTGTAGCCAGGTCCTTGAGCCCGAGCTCTTTCCCCAGGCTCAGCATGTCCAATCCCTTTGACAAATGGGCTGCCACAGGGGCGAATATATCACGGCCGTGAAAAGTGTCACTCACCGGCTTAAGAAAATATCTCTGTTTTGTTACAGCACAGATTTTCCGGACTTTCTTATCCTGGATGACCATTGTCAGCACGCCATTGTCCGGGGCGATAAAGACATGCCCTTCCTGTTTAAGACAAACGGTCTTTCTCTCTCCGCCGACCCCGGGATCAACAACAACCACGTGGATGGAACCTTTCGGAAAGAACCGGAAGGAGGCATTGAGTGCGAGCGCTGCCTGTCCAATATCGTGCCTGCTTATGTTGTGGGTGATATCGACCAGTTGAACCCTGGGGTTTATGGACAGGATAACCCCCTTCATCACGCCCACGTACTCGTCCTGAAGGCCGAAATCAGTGAGAAGCGTAATAACGGAGGATTTCTTCATGTTGGGTATTGCTGGGATTACAGCGGCTGAGACTCATGCGAGGTATCAAACGCTTTTGGAGTATTGGAGTGCTGGAGTATTGGAGTACTGGAACGAGAAACAGAGACTCCTTTATCTTTTTTCTCAACCATTACTCCATCACTCCAATACTCCATTACTCCGGATTATTATTGCTCCACCATTCCAATTTTCCACTATTCCATTCTTCCATAGTTCTATTCTTCCAGTCTTCCATCATTCCAGTCTTCCATTATTCCAATCTTCTACTATTGAAACAGCCCGGGGTGGACTGGCAAACCGAAATGCTTGTATGCGTCTTCCGAGACCTTTCGGCCGGAAGAGGTGCGTGTCAGGAATCCGATTTGCAGTAGATAGGGTTCTACCACGTCAACAAGCGTGTCAGACTCTTCTTGCAGAGTAGCGGCAATGGCTTCGATTCCCGCAGGACCACCCTTGTAGAAGTCTATGATGCTTCTCAAAAACTTTCTGTCCAGGGTGGTTAGCCCCTTTTCATCTACCCCTTCCAGTGCCAATGCCTCCTGGACGGTCCCCTTATGGATGACTCCGTCGCCCCTCACCTGGGCGAAGTCTCGTACCCGTTTCAAGAGCCGGTTTACGATTCGAGGGGTGCCTCGTGAACGGCAGGCGATCTCTTGGGCACCATTATCGTCCACGACTACATCCAACAGGGCCGCTGATCGCTTCGCAATGCGAGTCAAGTCCTCCTCAACATAGAAATCAAGAGTCCTGAATATCCCAAACCGCTCACGTAGAGGGGGCGATAGAGATCCTGCTCGAGTCGTGGCCCCAACCAAAACGAACCGTTCGAGCCGATAACGATGACTCCTCGCATGTATCCCTTTGTCAAAGATGAAATCAACCGCAAAGTCTTCCATCGCAGGATAGAGAAACTCCTCAATCACCCTGGGAAGGCGGTGAATCTCGTCGATGAAGAGGACATCTCCTTCTTCTAGATGGGTGAGAATACCCAGAAGATCGCCCCCTTTCTCCAAAGCGGGCCCGGATGTAACAGTAATCCTGACACCCATCTCTTCAGCAATGATGTGAGCAAGAGTCGTTTTCCCCAGACCGGGAGGAGCGTGAAACAAGACGTGATCCAGTGGCTCATTCCGTTTAAGCGCCGCCTCAATGGCAATCTGGAGAGTCTCCACCACCTTGGCCTGACCAACGTATTCCTCCAGGTGCTTTGGCCTAAGGCTAATGAATTCCGACTTCTCATCCATATCCGTGTTCTCTTCAGGGTCTCTGTCTGGCATCAGCCTTTTAGAAATACCTTTCGTGTTTTCGTTCTTTTCGTGTCTTCGTGATAATCTTTTCTTCTTCTAATCTATCCGGCGTTTGATGCTTCCCCGCGATAGACCTCTTCAAACAGTTCCTCTGCTGTAGTGATGTTCTTATTCCTTCTCAAGGCGGCGCCGATCAACTCCTTGGCCTCTCTCACCGTGTGGCCAAGTTGTTTTGAAAGGACCTCTTGGACCTGATCTATGAAATCTTCCGGCGGGGTCTCCGTTGCGGCTTTTTCGACCTGCCGGATCAGGGCAAACTTAGCCACCTTTCCTTCTAGCGTGGCCAATATCTTCTGCGCTGTCCTGTTTCCGATCCCCTTCAGCCTTATAAGATACGCTGAATCCCTCGACTCTATGGCCCTGGCAATGTCCCGGACCGAAACTGTTAGCGCCTGAACAGCCTTCATGGGTCCAATATCTTCAACGGATATGAAATGACGGAAGAACTCCCGCTCCACCTCCAGGTTGAAACCAATCAGGATCGGTTTTGGCTGCCGCTCAGTTTGATGGTAGTGAATGTACAGGGCAACATCATCTCCAATTTCCTTAGAATGAAAGGTTTTTCTGACAAAAGCGGGAAGGAGTATTTCGTAGCCGACCTGGTTATTCAACAGCAATATCCGGTCTTCATCCTTTTTTAGCAGCTTGCCTTCCAGATACCCGATCATCTGTTCGCCCCGTTATGGTAACCCTGCCCTGTGTGGTAACAGACTCATAGAATACAAAAATGCTGGAGTATTGGAGTACTGGAGTGCTGAAAGAGAAGGTGGATCCTGAGAACTGGTTGGCTTGGCTTCTTCCATTACTCCATTACTCCAAATGGGTCGATACGGACCTCAATGATGCCAACCCCTGATCATCCCACTATCCGTTCCTGAATACCCCCACCAGTGCCAGGGCTATGGCATCGGATGCGTGTGACGGCGTAATGGGTTTGTCCCTTTTCAACAAGTGTCTGACCACCCTTTCCATCTGGCTCTTGGAAGCGCTTCCGCTTCCTGTCAGTATGCGCTTGACTTCCCGCACAGGGACATCCATCGCCTGAACGCCGTACTGAGAACAGGCAAGCAAAATGACCCCGCAAACCTTTCCAAGGGCAATCCCCGACTTTGGGTATTCCTTGATGGAAAAGATGTCTTCAATGACCATCAGATTGGGTTTCTCGGAATCAAGAATGGAACAAAGCTCAGAAAAGATGTGGTGAAGCCTGTCAGGCAAAGTTTCGGCCTTTGAGGTTCGAATTGTGCCGAAGGTGTAGTCTCTGATCCGGGAAATGGACCCGTGGACAACCCCAAACCCGGTCTCAGCTAACCCTGGATCTATCCCGACAACCTTTAGTGTTTTCTTCAAACCCAGGTTTCGGCCCTATTGATTATTTCAGTGTCTTTAGCTTGTTCTTGGCGATATTAGCCTCGTCGGAATCCGGAAACTTCCGAATCAACTCTTTCAAGATGAGTCCCGCATTTGCGTCGTCGCCAAGACTGAAAAAGGCAAAGCCTTGCTTAAGTAAAGCGTTCGACGTTTTGTCCGCCTTTGGGTAGTTCTCAATCACCTTCTGGTATTCCAGGATGGCTTTTTCGTACCATTTCTCGTGGAAGTATATCTCTCCCAGTAAGAACTGGGCACTGCCAGCTGTTTTGGACCTCGGATACTGTTTCAAGAAAGACCGAAGCACTTCTCGGGCATCCTCATACTCACCCTTGTCAAAAAGCTGTTCGGCCCTGTCATAAAGGGCCTCAGGCGTTTTGGGTTCTACTGTCGGCTTAACCTGATCCGTATCCGAAGCGGGAACTTCATCTGACAGCCGGAGCCCCAAATATAGTTCTATACGAACAAGCCGATCCTCAAGGCTTTGAAGAGACTCTTCGAGAATTTGGAAGCGGGTCTGCCACTGATCGGCACCGTGTTGGTCCTCCTCCACGGCTCCTCTCAGCCCCGTCATCTCGTCCCTCAGCTCATCAAAAAGGGCGCGCAGTTCAGCGTCTCTGCTGCGCGAGTCCTGCGTCTGATCTTCTTGATCGGACCGAAGTCCTGCCCTCTCTTTCTCGGCCCTGCGCTCTAAGGCAGTCACCCGATTACTGAGCGTTACAAGACCATCCTGGGTGGCGCACCCCCCCCAAAGGATGAGCCCTGCTGTCATAAGGACGACCCAAGATACACCTATCTTTTCACGCATAAAACTTGAACTCTCTGCAGACTGCCAATCGGTCTAGTTCAGGCACGCTGAGGAAGTAGACTTCTTTCCCCCGTTTGAAAAAACGGTCGGCGGTTCAGTCTTGAAGCCATGTGGAGCAAGGCCTTCCCATTGACCCGGTTATGAAAGGAATCAATGGGAACACCGATGATGGTCGTGAGTTGTATTCTAGTCTATGATGCAATGACCCCGTCTGTTCTTGGTCCATGCCGTTTCATTGCTCGCCGGATCGACCGGTTTCTCCTCGCCATAACTGATTGTTGTCAGCCGTCGCGATTCGATCCCTAAGTCGACCAGAAAACTCTTTGCACTGCCGGCACGTCGATCCCCAAGAGCCATATTGTACTCGTTGGTTCCGCGTTCGTCACAATGCCCTTCAATAATAACCGAGACATCGGGATTTGCCATTAGATATGCTGCCTTGTCGCGGAGAATTGCCTGCGCTGCCGGCGTAAGGGAAGACTTGTCAAAATCGAAGTTGATGTCCTGGTTTTCGAATCTTTCCATAGCAGCCGTGACTGCACGCTGCTCCCGCAAGCGCTGCTCTTCGAGGGCCCGCGCTCGAGCGTCCTCGTCGCTCATAGCTGCCCCTTCCGGTGAAGGAGTTACCCCGGCCCCAGAAACCTGTTTTTTGGCACAGGAAGCTGTCAACATCAGCCCCGGAATCACCAACAGAAGCGCCAAGACTACCCAGAACCTGTTTCTCATGATCCTACCTCCTCTAAAGCAAAAGTTGAGTACTAGAGAATATTTTCACGGGACAGTGCCCACATGTACATTTGAACTCATGTAATTAGTTGAAACCTGGAAAAAAGTCAAGCAAATGCCACAATCCCGTCGGGACTCCGAGCTATATGACGGTAGCAGCGCATTCACCCCCAAATCTGATTGCGTTGAGTGCTAAGCGTCACGATACTGGATGCTGGATGCTGGATGCTGGAATAAAGCATTAGCCAGGATCAAGTATCCAGGATCCAGCATCAGATCATCATTCAGAAAGCCTGTAAAAACCCCTCACGACTATAGGCCAACTCGGGGCAACATCGAGCCTCAGCGCCCGGTGAGCCGCGGTGACCAGCTCGGGTTGCTCTGCTCACCCTTCAGGACCAACAGGCGCCGTTGATCCGTTCCGTTCGCATTCATGACATAGATCCTGGACGGCCCTTCCCTGGTAGAACTAAAGGCAATAAGCGTCCCGTCCGGAGACCAGGTAGGGGACTCATTGTGCCCGGCATTTCGGGTCAATTGCTTCCGTCCCTTCCCGTCGGCCCGAATCACATAAATATCGGAAAAGGTATTGCTTGAGCCCACATAGGCAATGTAGTTCCCTCGGGGGGACCACTGGGGCCAGGAGTTGTACTTCCCCTCGTATGTCAGTCTGCGGACCTTGCCGTCTTTGACGTTTTGGATGTAAATCTGGGGAGATCCTGATCGGTTCGACACAAACGCAAACTTCTTACCATCAGGTGAATACGTAGGAGCGACATCGATCCCCCAATGGCGTGTCAGTTTTCGCAAGATCTTTCCGCTTCCACTCAACAGATAGATAGAGGGGTTCCCTTTATGGGAAAGGGAAGCCGCCAAAGCAAACTGCCCGGGAACCCAAGCCGGTGTAATACTGAATCCCTTTAAGCTGACCACGGTGTCCTGTTTGCTCTTAATATTCCTGATGAAAAGATCTGGTTGCCCCCGCTCGTAATCTGTGTAAGCCAGCCATCTCCCATCCGAAGACCAGGCCGGAAACATGGAAATCGTTCCGCTCTTGGTAAACTGCCTGGGATCATATCCGTCAAAATCTGCAATGTAGAGCTCCTTGACCCCTGTTGTGGTTGACACAAAGGCAATTTGGCTACTGAAGATACCGGGGCGGCCGGTCAGTCGAAGGATGACCTCGTTGCAGAAGCGGTGGATGATCCGCCTGCGATCCTCCATGCGGCCCGTATAGCGCCTGCCCACAATCAGCCGACCGCTGAAGGTGTCAAAAAGCCGCAGCTCTACCTCAAGCAGGTCCCCGTTATACTTGAACCCGCCCTTTATCAGGAGCTCTGCACCGATCACGGTCCAGTTGGAGAAATTGATCTCTTGCTGCACCAGACCGGCTTCTTCGGAGTTTTCCAGAAAGCTCTCACGGTTAAGGATCTTAAAGAAGCCCGTAAAGTCTAATGATGCGGTCAGAAGATCGGAAAGCTTGTTTGCCACCTGACCCTGGGTTTGTCCTCCGGCCATGTCCCTGAAGATCGGGATTGCTGTTGGGATTTTCCTCAAATAGGGGGCATTTATGTCGATATACACACGCCCCGCTTCGCATGGCCTGGACAGGCAAAACAGCAGTGCAGCGAGCAGCATCAGGACAACGGCAAAGTGTAATCTTTTCAATTTCTTACAATCCAATTCGAAGGAGTGATGAAGTGAAGAAAAGAATTATCACGCCTCTTTATAAGGCGTAAGCCGCAACGCACGAAAGAAAAGAGAAGGCACGAAAAAGAAAGAAAGTTGCAGCGCTCCGCGCTGCAACTTCCTCTTCTATCAGACGAGTCCGCAGGCAGTGGAGTCGGTAGAAACAGCCCGAAGGGCTGTCACTCTGTTTTCGTGTTTTCGTGATTCGTTTTTCTTTTTCTTTCGTGTTTTCGTGATTCATTTTTTACTGCTCTCTAATATCCACTTTGAAGCTCAGACAAATTAAAACGAAACCCCACTTCGTAAAAGGGCCCACGATAGCTTTCAGGCAATGGCGGTAGTGGATCAGATTTCTTCACAGCCTTAAAGACGGTGTCGTCGAAATACGTGTTGCCTGACCTACTTTCAAACCACACATCCCGTATCTCACCCTGTTTCATGATCTTTACAATAATCGTGGCTTCCAAATCAGTACGCCCTCGAACCATCTCCTCGGAAAAGGCCCAGTTCCTTTGTATCTGGTGCCAGATTTCGGCGTTGTAGATGTCCAGAAGATCTATCGTCTTCTTACTTTGTCCGCCCGTCGCGGTGCCTCCCCGCATGACCACCCCACCTTCGCTGCCAACCTCCGTTTTCAGCTTATCGATGGCCTGAAGCACCGAGTGTGGCCTTGATTCGACAGCCTCCTTCTCGATCCTCGCAATAGCACTCTTGATGGCCTTGGACGCATCAAAGGTCTTCTTTTTTACTGATTTCTTGACCTCCAACTTACTTGGTTTTACGGGTACAGGCTTTTCGGACACTTGCTCTGGCTTCGGCGGAGGAGGCTCTATGGGTTTTGGCTCCGGCTTCACCGGTTCCGCGTCTTCCGCCGGCTTTGGGGGGGGGCCGACCTGCCGGGGGGCTGGCTGGCCCTGGGGAGCAGCTCTCGGGAGACTTACAAGATCCACCTCAACACTAGACGGTATATATTGTCTATGGCTTCTCAACTCAGGCAGGAAGAGAACACCTGAGAAAAAAAGGACATGAAACAGGACGGAAAGCCCTGTCATCACGACCCAGACACGGAGGGTGCCCGGGCCTTGGTCCCAAAGATCTGCACGGGCAGGCATGGGCTATTTTTGCCTCTTGGCGGTCTCCTTCATCGGCTCGGTGACCATCCCCAACTTCTCCACACCAGCGTTCTTCACTTCTGCCATCACTCGCACGACAACGCCGTAAGGCACACCCTTGTCAGCTCGAAGGTAGACCTTGCGGTCACGACGGCCTTCATAGATCCTCTTGAGCTTGAGTTGCAGAGCCTCCAATGAAACCTTGTAGTCATTAATGTAAACCTGCTGGCTACGGTCGATCGTGATAATCAGATGCTCTTTTTCAGCAGGAAGCGCCTTGGACGTGGTCTTTGGCAGTGACACGTTAACCCCCTGCATCATCATCGGGGCTGTGACCATGAAAATGATGAGCAGAACCAACATGACATCTACCAGAGGCGTTACGTTTATGTCCGACATGAAGGAACTGCTATTGCCACCTTGTATAGACATGCGTCTAATTCCCCCTTCGCCTCATGAGGTCTCGTTCTACGAGGTTCAAGAAGTCGGCCGAGAAATTCTGCATCTCTGATTCCAGAATATGGACCTTATTGTTGAAATAATTGAAGGCCACAACGGCTGGTATTGCCGCAGCCAATCCTGCAGCCGTTGCAATGAGGGCCTCTGAAATGCCTGGGGCCACCACCGCCAAACTTGCGGAACCTTTCAGGCCGATGCCTCGAAAGGCGTTCATGATCCCCCAAACCGTTCCAAAAAGACCGATGAAAGGTGTTGTGTTCCCGGTCGTTGCCAAGAAAGGCAGGGCCTTGCCCAGTCCGGTCAGTTCCATGTTGACGGCTCGCCGCAGCGCCCTTTTGACGTTATCACCAGCAACCATGTTTTGAGTCAGCAATCCCTCGTCCGTATTGATGTCACCCGTGGCCGCCGGCTGTGATTTGTTCACCCTTCTGAGTTCGACATAAGCTACACGAAATACCCTCGCAACGGGGCTTTGCCGAAGACGTTTTGAGGCTGCAAAGGCCTCGGCAAGATCACGGCTATTCCAAAAGATGTCAAGGAAATGGGCCGATTCTCTTCGGGCTTTTCTAATAGACCGATACTTCGCGAAGATGATGGCCCAGGAAACGACCGAAAAGAACAGCAGTAACAATAGGACAAGACGAACCATCGGGCCCGCGTAAATGATCATGTGAATGATGTCGCTGCTCGTTGCTTCCAACATGGCACACCTTTCAATAAGGTAGGGTTCTGTCTTTCAATGCGTCATTTCTCCTTAACGCAGCTTTGCAAAATGTGTAATTTTGGAGCGAAGTTATATGACGTTCTTGAGGGTGTCAAGTCATTTTCCGGTTGCCTTACTCCCCCCTTTTGTATAAATGTAAACTCTGAAAACACACGGAATATTGAATACAAGCGTTGAGCAGTATGGTCGACTTCATCAGGCTTGAGGCAATGGGCGAGAGGCAATAGGTTTTCCTCTGGCCCCTGGCCTCTTGCCTCTGGCCTGGTTCTTTGCGGATGAAGCCATGAAACCCGGAAATTTCGCCAAACGCTTATAAATAACACCATATTCCAGAGATCGGCAGCTACAGCATTTATGAAATCCATAGCAAACCTCCTTTTTGAGGCCCGAATCCTGAAAGGCATTCCAAGGTCCGGGTTCAACTTCCTGGGGTCTGGCAGTGAATCAGTGGCTGATCACAGCTTCATGACGACCTTCATAGGTTATGTCCTGTCGCATGTGGTCCCGGAAGCAGACGCGCTGAAACTTCTTCAGATGTGCCTGATTCATGATCTCACGGAAGCCAGAACCGGTGATCTGAACTATGTTCAAAAGAAGTACCTTGCAGTTGATGAATCTCGGGCTGTTGAAGATCTTACGGAAAATCTTCCCTTTGGTGAGGCCGTGGCCGACCTCATAGAAGAGTTCAATGGGGCAGAGACCCTGGAAGCGCAGCTTGCCCATGACGCGGATCAACTCGCCCTTGTCTTGGAACTGAAAGCCCTGCAAGATGCAGGAAACGATGGACCCGAAAGCTGGCTTCCCCATGTGGTAGGCCGGGTTAGAACCAGTGCTGGTCAATCCATCGCAAAAGAGATCCTGAATACCGCCTCAGATGAGTGGTGGTTTGTGGAGAAGAACGATACAGATGGTGTTTGATGCTATCATTGGCCAAGAACGCCCCGCTCGGTTCTTGACCCAAATGCTTGAGAAGAGGAGTATTCCCACCGCCTTGCTGTTTACGGGAGTAGACGGGATTGGTAGACAGAGGACGGCTATAACCTTGGGCATGGCGCTCAACTGCCCGAATCCTGTGGGCGTGTCGGCTTGTGGAAAGTGTGCCTCGTGTCACAAGATAATTTCCGGATCCCACCCGGACATGGTCACCGTAGAACCTGATGGGGTATTCATCAAGATTAACCAGGTGCGGGACATATCCAGGCAGCTGAGATTCGCCCCCCTTGAGGGAGGCTGGCGGATCATGATCATCAATGATGCCCAAGCAATGAACCTTGAAGCATCGAATGCTATGCTCAAGATCTTGGAGGAACCGCCCAAGCATACAATCTTCATCCTTACTGCAAGTCAGACAACAGACCTGCTTCCCACGATTGTCTCTCGGTGTCAGCAAATTGCTTTCAGGCCGATTCCCCACGAAAAAGTGGCGCAGCTTTTGATTGAGGACCGGGGGCTTGACAGGCAAACGGCGAGGACGCTGGCAATAACAACAAAGGGAAGCCTCGGCAAGGCGCTGTCAATGGATGTAGAAAAGTGGAAAGCGTGGCGTAGCAGTCTCGTTGAGCAGATTTCAACGCTTTCCGGAGAGACGATTCAGCCTCTCTTTGCCTTTGCGGAGACCTTGTCCGGAGCCAAGGATAGACTCGCCGATGCTCTGGAGATGATCATGATGTGGTTCAGGGACGTTCTTATGTTCAAGGTCACTCCGGACAGGATTATTAATGAGGACTTTGAGGCCAAGCTCCGGTTGGCTTCGCAAAGGGAGTCAGTTAGTTCGCTCTTGGAAAAAGTGGAAGCTGTGCATTCTGCACAAAAGGCCCTCTCTAAAAACGCCAATGCCCGGCTGACCATAGAGGTGATGCTCCTGCACCTCCGGAGAGGTGATGGAAGAAATTAATCACGCTTCAGTATAAGGCGCAGCCGCAAAACACGAAAGTGAAAGAAAAGCACGAAAGAGATAGATATAATGGACGAACGTCATCACAAGATCATGCACCGCCAACGAATTGGAGGGGGTTGTAAACTAATGTTTACATCTCTCTTGTTTCGTGCTTTCTCTTCTTTTGCGGCTTGTGCCTTGAGAACATCACGTGTTTTCATAATAGTTGTTTATTGTTAGGCTTTTCGTGCTTTCGTTTTCTTTCGTGCTTTCGTGATAGTTTTTTGTTCTTTTGGACACTTTTTGTGGAGCCATCATGGGTAAAATCGTCGGCGTAAGCGTAGGACCGGGAGGCAGGATGTACACCCTTGATGCCGGTCTGTTTGTGCTCTCCCCCGGCAGTCAGGTCATTGTGGAGACCGAGAACGGGCTGGAGTTCGGCTCTGTAGCCACACCCCCCAGACCGGCGACCGAGGAAGAGTCGAAGATTCCTATGAAGAAGGTCTACCGCCTGGCAAACGAACGGGATATGGCCCAACACACAAAGAACGTGGACATGGAAAAGAAATCCCGTGTCTACTGCCAGAAATGCATCAATGAACTTGGGCTGGAAATGAACCTCGTTTCTGTGCGAAGCCAATTTGATGTCACCAAGCTTACCTTTTATTTCACAGCCGATGGGCGCGTCGATTTTCGGGAATTGGTTAAGATGCTAACCAAGGAGTACCGGATGCGTATTGAACTCCGCCAGATCGGCGTGCGCAACCGGGCAAAGATATGCGGTGGAATCGGAAGGTGCGGACATACTCTCTGCTGTGCCACCTTCATGAAAGACTTCGAGCCTGTGTCAATTCGAATGGCCAAAGAGCAAGGCCTTTTGCTGAATCCGTCCAAGATTTCGGGCCTGTGTGGACGACTGATGTGCTGTTTAGCCTTTGAACACAAAGCATACTGTGATCTCAAATGTAAGTTCCCGGAAACCGGAAAACGGATCCGGACGAAGTTGGGGAACGGCAAGGTACTTAGACAAAATATGTTGAAGGAATCAATCACCATCAAGACCGACGAGGGTGATGAGCTGGACGTCGGATTGGATCAGGTCATCGAGGAGACAGCTGCGTGAGTGTATTCTACATTACTACCCCTATCTACTACGTGAATGCCCGTCCCCACCTTGGGCATGCCTATACAACGGTGGTTGCCGACGTCTTGAATCGATTCCGCAAGATCTGCGGCGAGGAGACCTATTTTCTCACAGGGACGGATGAACATGGTGACAAAGTGGTCCAAGCAGCCAAGGACGAGGGCATGAGCCCGCTGGCATACGCGGATCAGATCAGCGGACTGTTCAAAGCCATGTGGCCCGAACTCGATATAGAATATGACTACTTTATACGAACCACAGACCCGGCGCACATCAAGGTTGTTAAGGAAGTCCTCCAACAAATCTATGATAGCGGAGACATTTACTTTAGTGAATACGAAGGCGCATACTGCTTTGGATGTGAGCGGTTCTATTCAGAACGTGAGCTGGTAGATGGCAGGTGTCCGGACCACAAGACGATTCCTGAAGTGATCCGCGAATCCAATTACTTCTTCAGGATGAGCAAATATCAACAGTGGCTCATCGATTACGTCAACACGAATTCTGACTTCATACGCCCCGAACGTTACAAGAATGAGGTGCTCGCCTTCTTGCGGGAACCTCTCGAGGATCTCTGCATTTCTCGTCCTAAGAGTCGGCTTCAATGGGGCATTACCCTCCCCTTTGATGACAACTACGTGACGTATGTCTGGTTCGATGCCCTTCTAAACTATGTCTCTGCCTTGGGATACCCTGATGGTGAACTCTTTGAGAAGTTGTGGCCCGGTGTCTCCCACCTGGTAGCAAAAGACATCCTCAAACCGCACGGCATATACTGGCCGATCATGTTAAGGGCAGCAGGGATCCCGCTCTATCAGCACCTGAACGTTCATGGCTACTGGAATGTGGACGAAACCAAGATGTCAAAGAGTCTTGGGAATGTCGTAGATCCCCTTGAGTTAAAAGGAGTGTACGGCGCAGATGCATTTCGCTATTTCCTGATGCGGGAGATGGTCTTCGGTCTTGATTCGAGCTTCAATGAAGAGGCCTTTATTCAACGCTACAACTCAGATTTGGCTAATGACCTTGGGAACCTGTTCAGTCGCAGCCTGACCATGGTTCACAAATACTTTAAAGGGGTAGTCCCACAAGCGGTCCCGGGGACGGAAAGCGGTCTGGACTCGGCCTTGGTAGCCAACTCTGAGAAGGCATTGCAGGATTATCATGAAGCCATGGAGGAATATGCCTTTCACAAGGCCCTGATGGCGATTTGGGAATTCATCAACCACATCAACAAATACATTGATGTGACTGCCCCGTGGGAACTTGCCAAGAGGAAGGAGCTGCACGAAGAATTGCAGACAGTCCTGTATAATATCATTGAGGGGCTCCGTATCATTGCCGGGCTGATTTATCCCGTCATGCCGCGGACCGCCCGAATCATGCAAGAACATCTGGCCATGTCATCGCCAGAATCATTCCAGACACTTGCGGACCTCAGCGTTTGGGGGAAGACAGCTCCCGGCACCCAGCTCCCGAAAACGCTTACCCTCTTTCCAAGGATCGAGCAAACTAAAGTTCAGTCCTCAGACCGCGAGGCAAACATGTCAAAGCAAGCATCCATCTCCGAAAAGGCCGAGATTCCCCTGGAAGCGTTTCAAAAAATGGATCTTCGCGTCGCCACGGTCCTTGATGCCGAACCTGTGCCAAGATCAAAAAAGCTTCTCAAATTGAAGATAGATATGGGGAAAAACCAGACCGTGGTTGCTGGAATCGCGGAAAACTACGATCCTGAAGATTTGATTGGAAAACAAGTCGTTGTTGTGGCAAACATCAAACCCACCAAGTTGATGGGCATCCTGTCGCACGGGATGGTCTTGACTGCCACGAACAAGGGGACCTGCCGGTTGGTCACTGTGGACGGGCCCGCTGAACCCGGCACCCGCCTCACCTAAGAAGTCATTTCAAAATCTCATCTAACGCCCTTTGCTATCTTGAAGAACCAGTGATGTAGGGGCGGGCTTTATGCCCGCCCGGGCGGGGATAAACCCCGCCCCTACGACTCTTCCGTCTTGTCATTTCGAGCGACCTGTTCCCCGAAGTACTGTGGGCTCGACGAAGGCGGAAGCGAGAAATCTTTGTGCACCAAGAAACGGGCTTAACCGGCAAAACGGGTCCAACCGGCCAACCTTCTCTCCCATAGATATTTTCTATAATACCCCCCGGCTTCTATCGATATTAAGTATTGGACTTCTACAAGCTTTATCAAGTAGTTTTTGGTTACAAAAACAACCCCTTGCCTCACCAGAAAAACAGGAGCAGGGAGAGGAACCTAATTGCAGAGCCTGAAAAACATACTGGTCTCCTTGTGGACATATCGGCTGGTCCGCGTCAGCCTGGGAACCATCTTTGTCTGGGCCGGCTTGGCCAAGCTCTTAGACGTTGAAAGCTTTGCCAACATCATCTCTACCTACGAACTGGTACCGGAGAACTTACTGATACCAGTGGCGTTCGGTCTTCCGGCAGTGGAGCTGGCGGCTGGGCTTTGCCTGATCTTCGATGTGCGAGGCAGCTTGACCACCATCCTCGCTCTGCTGGTAATGTTCGCCTTTGTCTTGTGGTTTGGAATCCTCAAGGATCTGGACATTGACTGCGGTTGTTTTTCCGCAGACGAGCTGGCGGAACACAGCTCTCTTAGGCTGGCTTTGTATCGAGATTTGGGGATGTTTGCCGCAGGGCTTTATCTTTTCTGGTGGCGCTGGGCCACCAGATCCTCCCCCCGGGACATTTTTTCCCTGAAAGCCTTCGTGAAACGGGATAGCTCCCTAAGAAGGCTCAGACAGACTGCTTCATAAACTGTCAAATATCATGAAAGGGGAATGCAAAAGGATGTGTGACAGAAAAGCGTCTTTGGTGGTTTTGATGTGTGTGATCTTTACTCTGGGTCTGGCGAGCAACGGGCTTTGCCTTGGCAAAAAGGAGCTCGAGACGGAAAAGATTTCTGTGAATCTGGTCAGAGAAGTTCAGAGAGGTGGATACCAAATCGTTACCACAGATGAACTCAAGGCCTGGATAGACAACAAGAAAGACATGGTCATTGTCGACACCATGCCCTTCGAGGCCGGCTACAAGAAAGGCCATGTGCCGGGTGCTGTTCAGTTCTTGTTTCCCAAAGCAGGTGATATGACGGCGTGGAATACATCTGAGACAGCCGGCAAGAGCAAAGAGGATTATGCGAAGCTCCTGGGTCCGGACAAGAACAAGACAATTGTGGTGTATTGCGGCTTCGTCAAATGCGACCGGAGTCACAACGGAGCCATGTGGGCGGTTAAGCTTGGCTACAAAAACGTCTACCGATACCCCGGCGGTATCAAGGGGTGGAAAGAAGCGAATTATCCGGTTGAGAAAGTCAAATAGACAGTCGATGTCACTAAAAGACACAAACGAAGTCACTTTGGCCCGAAGCGCTGACGAGTTGGTGGGCCTGATCCGCCGCCGGGCGGAAAACCTCTTCAAGACCCACCAACTCCTCTGCTCCGAGGCTGTTCTCCACACGCTGAATCAAGGATTGGAAGGGGGGCTGCCCCCGGAGGCCGCCATTCGGATCGCCTCTCCTTTTTCCGAGGGCATTGGCGGAGCCGGCTGCGCTTGCGGAGGTTTCAGCGGGGCCTTGATGGCCGTGGGATTGTTCCTCGGCCGGCAGGGCTTGGGCGCTAGGGGGCTCAAGACAGTCCAGGTTAAAGGCAGAGAACTGCATGACCTCTTTCGATCCGAATTCGGATCCACTTGCTGCAAAGTCCTGACAAAAAAAGTTCGCCACGATCAAAAGGCCTTGATGAAGCTGTGCACACTCCATACCGGAAAAGCAGCCCAGGCAGCGGCTCGGCTGATTCTGGAGGCCCGTCCCGAGCTTGTGGCCCAAGCTGATTTGGAGTTCCTGTGTGCTCGGGATACAAAACTTTCAGCCGGGTTCAATCGGATTTTGAGTGTGCTTCGCCCATAGCGAATGCCCAACAGAATCCACTTGTTTAGTGAGATCACAATAGATACACTTTCGTAGAATAGGAGATGGATGATGTTTTTCAGGAAGAAAAAAACATTGACCGGCTTATCGCGCACTTGCGGTTGAGCTGCTAAG
>JAFDFO010000409.1 GCA_019309815.1 Deltaproteobacteria bacterium | reverse complement strand
CGCTACATTATGAAGGCTCTGTAGAGATATACTAGTGAAAAAGGCAGGTCGTTCCCCAAGACTCTTGTTGGTTTGCCTCCTGGTTCTTTTCATTGCTGATTGGGTCAAACCGGTTTTTGGGATAGAGTCATCTTCGACCGCAGGGAATGCTGCAGGAGCAGTTTCCGACCAACCGATTCAGTGGAAGGCGGTGTCAGACCCGACCGAGGAGAGTGTACTCGAAGCATGGCGCGGCGGTGTTGGAATACCCCTGATCATCATGCCCTCAGGGGTCCAGGAGATCAAATCGCTCGACTCCCTGATCGTTGTCTCCTGGAACACTCATATGGGCGGAGGTGATCTCGACCGTTTTATCCAAGACCTCAAAGAGGGGCGGCTCACTGCCGGCAAGCCTGTCCAGGACTTTGTTTTGCTCCTGCAGGAAGCCTTTCGTCAGGGCTCGGAAGTGCCTGCCTCAGTTTCGGCCGGGGTTCGGAAAGGCTCGTGTATCCGGTGCTCGCCCCCATCCGGTGAGCGTATGGACATCCGCGAGATAACCCGACGGCACAGCCTTGCTCTTTACTATGTTCCCGCAATGCGCAATGGAGAGACAAGCGCGTCTGAGGCCCCGGAAGACAGGGGAAGCGCTATCCTTTCTACCCTGGCAATGTCCTCATTTACGGCCATGGAACTCCCTTACGAGAGGCAGCGGAGAGTGGCAATAGGTGCGAACATTTCCGGCCAAACAAGTGCGGGCAGACCATGGACTGTGCAGGTCATCAACGTTCACCTGGAAAACAGGGCCAGATGGGCTCGGTTTTTCAGAAGCTTTGGTCAGGCACGCCTTCGCCAGATAACTGCCGTTGTCGAAGCATTCTCAGATGTTGGGCCGACGGTCCTTGGGGGTGATTTCAACACCTGGTTCCGTGGAAGCAAGGAGTTGGCTGTAAGGTATGTGGAGGAGTCTTTTGATCCGCTGCAACAACATTTGCAGCTTGGCACGGTCAGATACGGTCCTTTCTTGCCTGAACGAATAGTAGATTACTTGTTTTTTCGGCTTCCTGAAGGGTGGTCCGCGGACTACCAGCGTATCGATGCGCTCTATGGGTCTGACCACTATCCGCTCTTGGGGCGGGTTCAGATCGGAGGTGATCAGGCGCTGGATCAATAATTGCTTTTCCAATTATGGTCTCGGCACTCGGTCCCACATGCAAATGAAAACAGGAAAGACTACGGTGTTTGTTGGCAGTGTTGTGCTGATGGTTCTGCTCTTTTTTGGGATTGGACCAACCACTGCCCTGGCTATAGATCTCGAAGGTGGGGAGAAGAAAGATCCGATCAATTGGGCTTTTGCCGTACACCTTGGAACCGGCATCTATACCGCCTCGGGCCGTGCTGTACAGGTCTTTACTCTGCCGTTTTCATACACGTTCCGCGATGTTAAAGACTACAACTGGGGGTTCAAGGTAAAGTTTCCCGTAACTTTATACTTCCCGGTGTGGAATTCGAATACCCGGTCAATAACTACTGGTCACTCATGCCGTTTGCGGACCTGGGCATAGGAAAAGATTTTTCAGGGGGTGATGTTACCTACATCTATTCAACGGGCATCAAGAGTCTCGTCATCTTCCAGTGGAAGATTTTCGAGTGCAGGTTTGGCAACAAGTTCCTCTTCGCCGGATATGACACGCCAGAGGCGAATCTGAGCGACAACTTCAGGTCGTTCGAGACCGGACTCGACTTGAGGCACCCGCTGTGGTTCACCCTGCGCGGGCACCCAATGAGTTGGAGCGTTTACTATGTCAACTACCTCTATTCCAACCTTGAATTCGTGCGCTTCTTGAGTGACGATTTCACGGTCGACGTACAGAACGAGTTCGGGGTCACGGTCGGCACGTCCGACAAGTTCTGGTGGTCCGGAAACCCCCGCCTTGGTCTTGGTTACCGCTTTGGACCCAGGTTCTACGCCATTCGTATAGTCTTTGGCATGCCATTCTAGCGCATCCAAACATTCCTAAAAAGAGACTTTTGGGTTTATAGAATTTCTGGTAGGGTGCTAGGATTGACTATTGATGATTGAAGATTGACGATTGAAAGACTGTCTGTTTGGCTTTGGCTTAACGCCATGCGCCATGCCCTATGCGCTTTGCGCCACGGTGAACGGACAACGGACAACGGTGAACGGCTCTATGATTGACTATTGATGATTGAAGATTGACGATTGAAAGACTGTCTGTTTAGCTTTGGCTTAACGCCATGCGCTATGCTCTATGCGCCACTGTGAACGGACAACGGATAACGGCCAACGATTAAATGACTAAACGCAAGAAAATATATCTCTGGATCACAGGAATTGCAGGCACCATTGTTATTCTGGTGGTGGCT
>JAFDFO010000197.1 GCA_019309815.1 Deltaproteobacteria bacterium | reverse complement strand
CGGAATCGGCATTGGGGGTGAATACGGTGAAGGAGCCCTCAGAATCAATGGAAAGACCGTGGACTACTACAACACCGCGGCTGCTTCGATCGGTTTCCAGCTTGGGGCCCAGAAGAAGATGGTGATCCTCATTTTTATGGCAGATGACGCCCTTAAGAAATTCCGTGCAAGCTCCGGCTTTGAGGTGGGTGTGGACGGCTCAGTGGCTTTGGTAGAACTTGGAGCCGGGGGTACGATCGACACCACAAACATCAAGAGTCCCATCGTTCATCGTTGCGTTTATTTTTGGCCAAAAGGGGCTGATGTATAACCTGACGCTTGAGGGCTCGAAGTACACCAAGATTAAGAAGTAGAACTCCGCTGCTGTGACAGGTTTGCTTTTCGGACGCAAGGCGCTCCTTAAGGGAGACCCCCTTCCTCGGTTCGCACTGTCACATTGCGTTGCCTGGGGGCTATATCTGGGCCTCACACTCGCCTGGTAGAGAGAAGAGCCCTTCTATCCGTTCTCTCCGTTTTCCAGCCTTGGCGATCAACGCTTTCACTCTCTCGATTATGCGAAGTACACGTAAGGTCACGCAAGGAATATGGATGATGATGTTCCGCAGGCATAGCTGGAGAGCCCTCCTCGTCATTCTCGCCGTCGCAGTCTTCATGTGGCATTTGACCGTGCCCGTGACATCTGCCCAGGAAGAGGAAGTCGAGGATGTGAGTACCGATGAGGAGTCCGAGGCGAAGAAAAAAAAGAAGACGGACTTTGTTGTCATGCCGATTCCGATCTCCAATCCGACGATCGGGACCGGACTTGCTGTGGCAGCCATGTACCTCTACAAGATCGACGAGGCATCACCCGCTTCAAACACCATGGCAGGGGGGCTTTACACGGACACGGAAAGTTGGGCTGCGGGCATCAAGCAAACCACCTATTTCAAAGCAGACAGGTATCGCGCTAACGGCGTCCTTGGCTACGGCAGCTTTAATATCAAGTTCTTTGGTGTAGGCAGCGGTGCAGGCGACAGAGGGAAGTCCATCGACATCAATCAGAAAGGGGTTGTCTTCATACCCGAATTCTTTAGGGCCGTGACAGAGAACCTTTACGCAGGCATTCAGTATCGTTTGCTCCAAGTTGATACGACTATTCGTAATTTGGACATCCCGGATTGTCCCATATGCGATGAAATACAAGACATCTTGAACAATCAGCTCAGTGTCGTGAGTTCCGGTGTCGGACTCCTCTGCGACTACGATACCCGGGATAATTCCTACTACCCCTTTCACGGTACGTTTCTTACAATGAATGCGACTTTTGTCGATCAAGCGCTCGGCAGTGATTTGGATTACCAGATTTACGAGGCCAACTACAGTCGTTACATGGAACTTACCCCGGATCACATCTTAGCCATTGGCGCTGCGGGCCGCTTCACGTTCGGCGACGTCCCCATCTTCGATCTCTGTCTCTTCGGCATGAACAACTATCTTCGAGGTTACGTTGGAGGCCAGTATCGGGACAAGATGATGCTGGCCACGCAGATTGAGTACCGCTGGCGCTTTTACAAACGCTTTGGAATGGTTGCCTTCGCGGGTGTGGGAGAAGTTGCACCGTCCATTGGTGAGTTCAATAGTGAAAACCTCCTGCCAAGCGCCGGGGCTGGACTGAGATTCATGGCCTCAACAGAAAACCGTGTGAACATCAGTCTTGATTATGCGGTTGGCAAGGACACAGAAGCCGTTTACTTCCGCATCGGGGAGGCGTTTTAGCTGTTATCCGTTCACCGTTGTCCGTTATTTTTCGCTTGGACCACTGCTTGTTCTGCTATTTCGAGCGAAGCGAGAAATCTTGTTCTTCATAATATCCATAGACAATAAGATTTCTCGCTTCGCTCGAAATAACAGAAAAGGCGTGTAGGGGCGGGCTTTACGCCCGCCCGGGCGGGGATAAACCCCGCCCCTACGACTTTTTGCTATGCCCAACCGGCTTAACCTGCTTTTTGTGTGAGGTAAAATGAAGAGAGCAGTTTTTCTGTTAGTCATCTTGCTAGCCTATGCCACCCCTGTCCTCGCCCAGGACGAAACAGACACGCTTTCTCCAGAGCTGACAAAGTCCATGGGCCAGCCGTCCAAATACGAGTTCTACCTGGCACCCATGGCCGTCTATGACCGGGAGGGTGATGACGACGAATGGGGCGGGCAGTTGACCGGGGGCATATACCGCCATCTCAAGAACCCGAACATGGGTCTTGGTATTGCCGGCGAGGGATATGCTGGCGGCGTTGCAGACGAGTTTGACTCCGGGCTCCGCTTTATGGGATCCCTCAAACTTCTCTTTCTGCAGGCAGGCGTGGATTACTCCTTCAGGCACGAAAAGACCGATTTCATCCTGTCGCTTGCGTTTCCTCCAAAACGTGGCGGTTTGTTCGGGAGAGGAGGAAATCTCCGGATCGACTGGCTGCCGGGGCGTGACAACTCATTCAATTTCGGCATTACCATACCCATTGGTGATCCGTACCTGGGTAAGACGCGCCCCAAAGACGATTGCGTTACCCTTCCCAGGGCGCCCCGCCGTGTGACTGCGCAGCCCGGAACGTTGACGACCCCATACCTCGAAGCCGTGCTGGATCAGGTTGAACATGCAGCCACGTGGATCAAGATCTACACGACGCCGTTCTTTGACCAGGATCTATCAAAGGACACAGACGAGTTGGCGGATTTCCGGGAAAAGGTGTCTGTGTTCAGGGAGCACCTCAACTCAGAGGATGCGCAGTACTACCCGGAGGGTCACACTTACTATGCGGAAGTCATGGCGTATCACCGCTCCCTGGAAGAGGCATTTGCCCTGGCGCTGAACGATGAAGGCAAAGGGAGTGAGCAAAGCGCGCGCGTTGTGAACAAGGCCAAAGAGGTGTTGCTCGATGATGTCATCATTCCATACAACCGGTTGCTTGGTCGGAACAAGAGGTACGATTCTCTGAAGGGATACGGTTACGAGGCAAGGGCACACCTTGCAGCATGGCTGGATAGCGAAACGCCTCTATCTCCATCCCAAATGGAGCGTGTGCTCTATGTGTTCACCGAACTCGTGAAGATCCTGGACGAGATCCGAGAGGGTTCGAGGAAAGTGTGGGGGGATTCAAAGCTCGTCTGGATTCCTATGAACTATGGCCTGATGCCCTCTGAACACGATACCCAGGAAGAAATGGATGCCATTGTGGAAATGGTCACGGGAGATGACTTCGTCCACGGAAATGACGTGTTCTACGTAATCAACGAGCAGTTCCAGCCCGAAGTGGCCAGGATGATCCTTGAGGCAGAAGACTATCACGTGCTTTGGATACACGACTACCGGGGTTTCACGCCTGCCGGCAATCCTGACAGCATTGGATTTGCGCAGACTTTGCACGGATACTTCGCAGCCATGACCAACAGGGTGCGGGAGTACGATGAAAAAGGCAAATTCCCCGTTTACCTCATCATCATTGATCAGTTTTACTATGAGGAAAACACCGGGAGGCTGTGGCTGGAGCTCCTCGAAGACCCCCTCGGATATGAACTGAAACTGCCAGCCGGGTATGAAGAGTGGGAGGAGCAGATCCGTCAAGCACAGGCGGAGCTCGGATCAGCGGTCCGGGAATCGGCCCGTTTGCAGGAACGTGTAAGGTTGTTTGGGCAGGACTGGCTCCGAAATAAGATAAAGGTACACGTCAACGTCACAAACCGGGCAGATTTCTCATTCCGGAGCAGGCATCTGATCGACTACATGCCTGTGACGCCGGACGCCTTGATGCGAGACCATCGTAAGCTCTCATTTCACGACGTGACGGAACTGGATCCCGGTAAGGGCGAGGCCATCTACGGTGGCATGGGCATTGGAGAGCACTACGCAGGCCGCACGTGGGAAGACCGGTCCATTCTGGTGACCGGGCCCGTACTCTTATCGTTGAAAGACGCCGCGCGCGAAGTTCTGCAGCAGCAGGACTTCACAGAGAGTGAGATACCTGCACCCCTCCGGGCACTTCCCAAACCCGCAGACTACGCACAAATGGTCGACGCGCTGGTTGAAAAAGGCTGGGATGCCACGGTTATGGATGTTCACAACGAGACCGGCTTTTACCCCAAACCGATCAATGCCCTCAAAGCCACCCTGTACAGTCTGATGCCCCCGGGGTCGACTATGATCATTCCCGACTCTTTGTGGAACTCTCCCTTTTGGGGCGGGATGCTTGCCGGGGCTGCGTTACGGGGTTGCCGCGTCATGGTTATTGCCCCGGCTCTGGAAAATGCCCCCAGTGCGGGTTTCCCGCAGATGTCACGAGCCCACGAGTTATTCGAAAGGCTGGTGATCACAAAGCAGTTGCTGGGCGATGAAATTGCCGCTGCAGGGGGGATGCTTCAGGTAGGAAAATACACCCGGAGCTCTGAAATAGGGTCAACGGAAAGCCTGCAGGAATTCATGGAAGGCGTTAAAAAGTATCCTTTTCTCAAAGAGATCTTCCCGTTTGGTCAGGAGTTTTATGACGCCATAGAGGCGTTTGGAAAAGAAGCGGCGCCATAGAGGCGTTTGGAAAAGAAGCGGAAGCGGCGGGCTATAAACCGACTTACTTAACAGAGGACATTGAGAAGAGAAAGCCGAAGATGCACCTGAAGACAAATTTCTTTGCCTCCAAAGAAATGCAGGGCCTTCTGGCTTGGGGCGGTTGGGATGATTTCATACTAAACTACCTACGATATCGTGGAGCGCAGACGGGGCGGAAGGATGTCTATGTGGATGTCAAAGATGTTCCCGAGGAGTTGAATGAGGCTGCAAACAAATTGCTCGCGTCGTATTGGGATTCTTTATCAGACGAGGAACAACAGCGTGTCATGTACTACCTCACAGTGGGGTCCCAGAACCAGTGTTACCGCGGGATTATTATGGACGGGGAAGTCGCCGTTGTCGTCTCGGGTTATTACAGCCTCGTGGGATTAATTGATATGTTTCATCTGGCGAGCCTTACAACATGGGTTGACGATGTTCAACAGTTGGACGAACTCCTCCCGCCGGAGAGCGGCTGGAGACGGTGGTTGGGCCGCTACATTATGAAGGCTCTGTAGAGATATACTAGTGAAAAAGGCAGGTCGTTCCCCAAGACTCTTGTTGGTTTGCCTCCTGGTTCTTTTCATTGCTAATTGGGTCAAACCGGTTTTTGGGATAGAGTCATCTTCGACCGCAGGGAATGCTGCAGGAGCACTTTCCGACCAACCGATTCAGTGGAAGGCGGTGTCAGACCCGACCGAGGAGAGTGCGCTCGAATCGTGGCGCGGCGGTGTTGGAATACCCCTGATCATCATGCCCTCACAGGGGGTCCAGGAGATCAAATCGCTCGACTCCCTGATCGTTGTCTCCTGGAACACTCATATGGGCGGAGGTGATCTCGACCGTTTTATCCAAGACCTCAAAGAGGGGCGGCTCACT
>JAFDFO010000196.1 GCA_019309815.1 Deltaproteobacteria bacterium | reverse complement strand
TCTATCGCACCGGACTCACGCAGGTCCGAGAGGACCGGGCGTCTGTTGCTTCGTTCTTCCACCTTCCGGTTGAGCTGCGAAAGCGCGACTACTGGAACGCTCAACTCCTTGGCCAGGGCCTTGAGCGATCTTGAGATCTCAGATATCTCCAAGTCGCGTCGTTCTGCCGACGCCCGTCCCCGCATTAGCTGGAGATAGTCCACCATAACCAATCCCAGCCCCTTTTCCATCTTCATCCTTCGAGCTTTGGCTCGGATCTCCAGAGCGGATATGGCGGGAGAATCGTCAATGTATATAGGCAGGTCATAGAGAGCCCCTGCTGCACGGTTGATATGTGCGAGGTCACTCTCTTTGAGGAATCCTCCTCTCATCTTAGCCGAGTCAATTCGAGCTTCTGCAGAAAGCATACGCAGGGAGAGCTGCTCCTTTGACATCTCAAGGGAAAAAATGGCTGAGGGTGTCCCGGTGGCAGCAGAGGCATTTTGCGCGATGTTGAGGGCCAGGGCCGTCTTGCCCATACTGGGCCGGCCTGCAATTACTACAAGGTCTCCGGCCTGAAAACCAGAGGTCAGCTGATCAAGTTCGTGATAACCCGTAGGAATACCGGTTACGAGGACTTTCTCTTCATAAGCCTGTTCCACGGCCTTGTATGTATCCGGCAGGATCTCAGACAGTGCATGAAAGGAAGGCCTCACCTTGTCCTGGGAGATGTCAAAAATGGACTGTTCGGCAAAATCCAGGATGTCCTCCATATCCCCCCTGTCTTCAAAGCAGCGGGTGGTGATGGATGCTGTACTTTGTATGAGGCGCCTCAAGGTCGCTTTTGCCAGAATGATCCTGGCGTAGTGGGTCGCATTGGCTGCCACTGGGATGGTATCGACCAGTTCGGCGAGATAGGTTGCTCCGCCAAGGGATTCGAGCTGTCCCTGTTCTTTGAGGATATTTGTGACGGTAATCAGATCGGCGGGTTCATTGCGCTCAAAGAGATTCAGCATCGCCCCGAAGATCTGTTGGTGGGCTTGACGGTAGAAGTCTTTCTCAGTAAGGATCTCCAGGACTTCAGGGAGGGTGTTGTTATCAATCAGTATAGCGCTCAGGATCGACTGCTCGGCCTCAATGTTTTGAGGAGGCACCTTTTGCAGCCAAGGGTCTTTGTCGCTCATGACTCTTCCTGTTCGGGGATCACCTTGACCGTGATCTCAGATGTGACGTCAGCATAGAGACGAATGGGCACAATGTAAGACCCCAGGGTCTTGATGGGCTCCGAGAGCAAGACCATTTTCTTCTCTATGGCAAACCCCTGCGCTTCCAATTGCTCGGTAATATCTCTGGTTGAAACCGAACCGTAAAGCTTGTCTTCCTCAGAGACTTTTCCTGCAACCGTACAGACAGCGCCGCGGATCTTCTCGGCCAACTCCTCAGCCTGGGTTTTCTCAACGGCCACCTGTTCCTGGAATTCTGCGCGCTGGCGCTCGAAAAGCTTCCGGTTCTTGGGTGTGGCCCTAATGGCCTTTTTCTGAGGGACCAGGTAGTTCCTGGCATACCCTTCGGCTACCTTCACCTCATCGCCTACGTTTCCGAGTGATGCGATATTCTCTGTCAATATGACCTTCATCTCAGTTTTCCACCTTTCTTTCACGTCTAAAATCGATCCACGTATCAAAGAAGCCCACGGCAATCACCAGGAGAAGCAAAAGCTGCTGCATAGCGATCAACCCGTAGAGCATGATACGCAGAAGTCTGGGAAATTGCTTTTTCTCCAGATAGAAAGAGACAATGGCAATTCCCTGGAAGAAGTATATCATCATCATGATGATTAGGCTATTGATGCCTATCATAGTGATGCCCGAATTACCAACCAGTAGCATGATTCCTGATGCAATAACGGCCCAGACCAAGGGTTCGGGTGCTTTCCACTGGCTCAGTTTGCCAAAATCCGGATAGAAAAGCCGCTTGCTCTGGAACAAAAAGCGGGCCAAAAGGAGGTTGGTCCAGACCAGAAAAAGGGTCGCCACGACAACAATAGAAGGGAGGATGCGAAGCGCAATATAGACAATCCCCTCCACGGCCTCGGCAGCAATGTCAACGTCTTCCTCAGAGGCACCCATCTCCCTGTACATATCGATGGCGAGCGCTGCACTCCTTGTCAGATAGCTGGATGCCACTGTCCAAGGACTCGTCGCTGAAAGGAGGCTGTACAGCGCCAGCATCAAACCGCCGGTCGCGATGACCACACCTGCCGTAATTGCCACCGTCTTCTCAACAGACAAATTCGTTTCAAACAATTCCTGGAGCACCAGTCCTACCAGCCCCACTTCAAAGAGGAACACTGCGGTGACCAGGGAATGCCGTCCGACCATAGCGGCCACAATGAGGCTGGCCGCGACCAGAATCACCAGTCCTGATGAGCGGCCCAGCTTGGCGCGGTAGAAAAGGATCGGAAGGGGGATAAGCATGCCCACGAAGGGTCCCAGCAGCCTGAGATACAACGCTGCCATGGCAACAAGGCTCGTAATGGCTATTGCCACAACGACTTCCTTGTGGATTGGCCTGTGAGCAATTTGGGTCAAAGGTCTTGCTCCTTGGTAGGGAAATGCCACGTACAAACAGATCCGAACGTCGTCATCCAAGACGAATATAGGAACTCACGAGCCCTTGAGGCCTCACTGGATCAGAGTCAAAGAGATATCGGGTGCCGACAGTGGAGGATCTGGAGCAGCTTGGCCCTATACTAGTAGTGGCTCAGCGTAGCTGCATACGGCATCAGGGCAATGGTCCGTGCACGTTTGATTGCTGTGGTCAATTTTCGCTGGTGCTTGGCGCAATTGCCCGATACCCGTCTTGGGATGATCTTGCCGCGTTCCGTGGTAAAAAACCTGAGTGTTCTCGGATCCTTATAATCGATGGCGAGGCTCGTGTCAGCACAGAACCGGCAAACCTTTCTTCTCCGGAACAATCGTCGCTTCCGCTTAGGTGGTCGTCTCATCTTTTTGTTCCTCCTGGTCGCTGGATTCCGGCGTCTCTTCTGGTGCTCCAGGTTCGTTCAACGGAGCCTCTGCGGTCTCGTTCGATTCTGAGCTGGCTTTATCAGCCGTTGGTGTGGCTGATTCACCCGCCGTCTGTGTGGCTGATTTGTCCGGCGGTTCTTGGGCGGGTTCTGGGGTGGCTTCACCCGCCGTTTCTGTGGAGGGCTCGTCAGCCGTCTGTGTGGCTGATTTATCCGCCGGTTCTTGGGCGGGTTCTGGGGTGGCTTCACCCGCCGTCTCCGTGGCGGGCTCGTCAGCCGTTGGTGTGGCTGATTTATCCGCCGGTTCTTGGGCGGGTTCTGGAGTGGCTTCACCCGCCGTCTCCGTGGCGGACTCGTCAGCCGTTGGTGTGGCTGATTTATCCACCGTTTCTGTGGAGGGCTCGTCAGCCGTCTGTGTGGCTGATTTATCAGCCGTTGGTGTGGCTGATTTGTCCGGCGGTTCTTGGGCGGGTTCTGGGGTGGCTTCACCCGGCGTTGGTGTGGCGGGCTCGTCCGCCGTTGGTGTGGCGGGCTCGTCAGCCGTTTGTGTGGCGGGTTCCGGTTTTACCTCTTGTGCCTTGGCTGCTTCAATTTCTGCCTTGATCGCCTCCGGATCGACGGTCGTGTCTTTCAGGACCGTCATGTATTTGAGGACGCGATCGTCCAGGCGCATGTTGCGCTCAAGCTCCTTGACCAGAGCTCCGTCCCCACAATAATCCATGAGCACGTAGTAGCCCCGGGTTTGCTTCTTAACCTCGTAGGCCAACCTTTTGTTGCCCCACTGATCAAGCTTGACAAGCATTGCCTGGTCCTCGGGGACGAGTCCCTGCAGCTTGTCGAGCAGCAACTGCCGCTCCTCGTCTGCGAGTTCGGAATTCGCAATAAACACAGTTTCGTACCTTCTCATAACGCCTCCTTGTGGATGTTAGTAGCCCCCCGCCGAAACGGAGAGCAAGGATGCTGAAAAAACGTATCTAATATCGCTATATTGTCGTGACTGTCAAGAAATATTTGGATAATGCTGTCCACGGAGATGTTTGCAGGCCGCAAGGTGCAATTTAGCCTTAAGGCGAGGGGCAAGAGGCGAGGGGCAAGAGGAAGCTCAAAGCTGAAAGCTCAAAGGAAAAGAGCCGAAGGCTCAAGATAGTTTCCTTTCGTGTTTTCGTGATAATCTTTAATCTCTTAACTTTAGGGACTTTAGCGCACTTTAGGCACTTTCAGTTGGGCCTACTTGCGCCAGAATTCGGGGACAAAAAGAATGAGAATCGTATAGATTTCCAACCGGCCCAGCAGCATGCACAGCATGAGCAGCCATTTACCGAGCAGGGGGATGTGGACATAGTTGTCT
>JAFDFO010000195.1 GCA_019309815.1 Deltaproteobacteria bacterium | reverse complement strand
CTCAAGCACGATCCGGGTCTCCTCCCCAGACACGACACGCTGGTAAAGTTCGTCGAAAACAGGCGTCACTGCATCCCGGAATCTGGACTTCCAATCCAAAGCACCGCGTTGGGCAGTGGTGCTACAGTTTGCATACATCCAATCCATCCCGTTTTCTGCTACCAGGCGGATGAGGCTTTGCGTCAACTCTTCTACGGTCTCATTGAACGACTCGCTTGGGCTGTGTCCGTGTTTTCTGAGCACATTGTACTGGGCCTCGAACACCCCAGCCAGACAACCCATCAGCACACCTCGCTCACCGGTTAGATCACTATGGACTTCTTTCTTAAAGGTGGTCGGGAAGAGGTAGCCGGAACCAACTCCTATCCCCAGAGCGACCGCCCTTTCCTCTGCTCTGCCAGTGAAATCCTGGAAGACCGCATAGCTGGCGTTGATGCCGCTCCCGTCTAAGAAATTCAACCGCACACTTCTTCCAGATCCCTTCGGAGCAACAAGAATCACATCAACATTGTCTGGAGGCACGACGCCGGTCTGATCGTTGTATACGATAGAGAATCCGTGCGAGAAGTAAAGAGCATCCCCCTGTTTCAGGCAAGGCTTGATCTTTGGCCAGGCCGTCATTTGCCCCGCATCTGATATCAGGTATTGAATAATCGTTCCTTTTTCAGCCGCCTCTTCCAGGGGAAACAAGGTTTCGCCCGGCACAAAACCGTCTTGGACTGCTTTTTCCCAACGTTCTCCCCCCTCGCGCTGACCCACAATCACGGAAATCCCGTTGTCCTTCATGTTTAGTGCCTGCGCAGGTCCCTGCACTCCATATCCCAGCACAGCAACTGTTTCGCGGGCCAAGATCTCCTTGGCCCTTTTCAGAGGAAACTCGTCCAGGGTCACGACATCCTCAACAACAACACCCCCAAAATCGATCTTTGCCATAGTTACGCTCCTTCTTTCTATTTAACCAACGCTTTCAAAAGAAACTAGAATACAAACAAGCAGACAATGGTGCACGGTCCAAGATTGCTCCCGGAGCCTGCTTGCAGTGAGCTTGTCGAACTGCCCTGTCTGTCCGCCGAAGTCTTGACGCAGGCGGAAGCCAAAATGCTAAGACTCCTCCCTGGCCCAGACCTGGATTACTGGCCTGGGAGCTCATATCAAGTAAGGCGCCAGGGCGGGCGCTTCGCTCGAGGTGACAGAGCGGAAGGGGTCAAAATGACAAAAAGGTGCGCTAGGTAGCTTTGCCTTTTATGTCACGGGCCAAGGCAATGGCACCTGTTCGGGCAATTTCCTGGATGCCCAAGGGCTTCAGAAGGCCCAAGATCGCCTGTAGCTTCTCCATAGTACCGGTCACCTCAATCGTGTAGTGACCGGAGCCCACATCAACCACTTTGCACCTGAATATGTCAACAATTCTCAAAATCTCTGCCCGGTGATCAGCCTTAGCCTTCACCTTGATCAGAGCCATTTCTCGTTCAACATATGCGGCTCTCGTCAAATCGTACAGCTTTATAACATTGATCAGTTTGTTGAGCTGCTTCTTGATTTGCTCAGCAACGGCCTCGTCTCCTCGTGTGACGAGGGTTATGCGAGAAACGGAGGCCTCCATTGTCTCTGCCACACAAAGGCTTTCTATGTTGAACCCCCGTCCACTGAAAAGGCCCGACACCCGGGCAAGGACCCCGGGTTCATTATCCACCAGCAACGATATAATATGTTTCCGCATAATTCGTCTCCGTTCTAAGCCAAAAGCATATCGGTTATGGCCGCTCCTGCAGGAACCATGGGGTACACGCATTCCTCACGAGCGACCCAGAAATCCATGAAAGCCGGTCCCGGACTCTCGAGTCCTTGCTTGAGCACAGCCTCTACCTCACTTGGCTTAGTGGCCTTCAGACCCAGAGCCCCGTATGCCTCCGCAACCCTTGCAAAATCTGGGGCGCACTCCAGATCCGTCGCAGCGTAACGTCTCTCATAAAAGAGTTGCTGCCACTGTCTTACCATACCCAGATACCTGTTATTCAAGATCACGACCTTGACAGGCAACTGGTATTGCACGACTGTGGCCAGTTCCTGGATGTTCATCTGAATGCTGCCGTCTCCGGCCACATCCACGACCACTTTATCCGGGCATGCCACCTGGGCTCCAACGGCAGCAGGAAACCCAAAGCCCATACAGCCAAGTCCCCCTGACGTAATGAAACAGTTGGGACGCTCAAAGTGATAGTACTGGGCAGCCCACATCTGGTTTTGTCCTACCTCCGTAGTGATAATGGCTTTCCCTTTTGTCAGTTCGTAAAGCTTTTCGATCACATATTGGGGCTTAATGACGTCGTCCTTCTGCTCGTACCTTAAGGGCGTAGTCTCCTTCCATGTCTCTATCCGCTGCAACCAGGGCTTGCGGCTCTTCTTGGTGAACTTCACTTTCTTCTCGGTCAGAAGCCGGTTAAGCGCTCGCAAGGCCATCTTGCAATCTGCAACGATTGGGACCGCAACCGGAACATTCTTGCTGATAGACGTCGGATCAATGTCAACATGAATGATCTTGGCATGTGGTGCAAATGTATCAAGCTTGCCTGTTACCCTGTCATCAAAGCGAACTCCTATGCCAATGAGAAGGTCACATGCCCCGATCGACATATTGGCGCGGTAAGTACCATGCATGCCAGGCATTCCCAACCAGAGAGGATCAGTCCCTGGAAAGCCGCCTAGACCCATGAGCGAGGCTGTGACCGGCATATTCAGCTTCCTGGCAAACTGGGTCAGTTCTCTGGAAGCCTTCGAGAGAATGACGCCCCCTCCTGAGAAGATGACCGGCCTTTCAGATCCCTTGATGAGCTCTATGGCCTTCTGCAACTGCTTCATATTCGGCTTGTACGTGGGATTGTAGGCGGGCATCCGAATCTCCGGCAAAGGTTTGTATTTTGTCTTCCCCTGACTCACATCCTTGGGAAGATCGACCAGTACAGGACCCGGGCGGCCTGATCGTGCCACATGAAAGGCCTCCTTCAGCACCCTGGCGAGATCGTCAGTCGACTTCACAAGATAGTTGTGCTTAGTGCAAGGCCGTGTGATCCCTACGATGTCGACCTCCTGAAAGGCATCGTTTCCAATCAGCGGGGTGGGCACCTGGCCGGTCATGACAACTATGGGAATAGAATCCAAGTAGGCAGAAGCAATCCCGCTAACGGTATTTGTAGCCCCGGGGCCCGAAGTGACGAGGCATACGCCCACGCTCCCCTTTGCCCGGGCATAGCCGTCCGCTGCATGGGCTGCCGCTTGTTCATGGCGGACCAGGATGTGCTTGATGTCCGTCTTGTATAATTCGTCAAAAACGTCAATGACAACTCCGCCTGGATAGCCAAAGACAGTGTCAACACCCTCCTCCTTCAACACCTCGGTGATAATCTGTGCTCCTGTGAGTGTTTTCAAGGTTTATCCTCCTGACAAGTTTTTTGGATTATGGGAGTAATATCTTCTCTTAGGCCTTACGCTTTGAGCCTTAAGCCCCGGTGAATACCCATTACTCCAATACTCCATCACTCCAGTACTCCATTAGCTACTTAACCACAGCCCCTTCGCCACCCGAAGAAACCATGCGTGCGTACCTCGCCATGTATCCCTTCGATATCTTTGGTTTAGGGGGCCGCCATTTTGATAGCCTTCCTTCAATTGCTTTTTCTTCAACCTTCAGCGTGATGCGTCGTTTGGGAATATCGATCGCAATTCTGTCCCCATCCTTAACAATTGCGATGGGCCCGCCTTCCATGGCCTCGGGTGACACGTGTCCCATGGCGGCACCACGGGTCCCCCCCGAAAACCTGCCGTCCGTGATCAGGGCAACGTCAGCATCGAGCCCCATGCCGGCAATAGCTGAAGTCGGCACCAGCATTTCGCGCATCCCTGGTCCGCCCCTGGGTCCCTCGTAACGGATGACGACAACGTCTCCCTTCTTGATTCTTCCCGCCATAATGGCAGAGGTTGCTTCTTCTTCGCCGTTAAACACGCGAGCCGGACCTTCGTGGCGAAGCATCTGTCTCACCACCGCTGACTGCTTAACCACGCACCCTGAAGGGGCCAGGTTACCGAACAAAATGGCAAGTCCTCCCTGCTTATGGTACGGCCTCTCAAGAGAACGTATGACACTTTTGTCCAGTACCCGGCTCTTCTTGATGTTTTCTCTTACCGTTTGACCTGTGACCGTTATGCAATCAGCGTGAATCAGCCTCTTGCGAGAAATCTCTTTCATGACGGCACTGACGCCCCCCGCCCGGTCCAGGTCTTCCATGTGATGCGTTCCTGCCGGGCTAAGACTGCAGATATGAGGGGTCTTCTCACTTACCCGATTAAAGGAATCGAGATCGATCGTGATCCCCGCCTCTTGTGCAATGGCCATCAGGTGAAGTACTGTATTGGTAGAGCAGCCAAGTGCCATATCCACGGCCATGGCATTGGCGAATGCCTTTTGTGTCATGATCTTCTTGGGCGTTATTTTGCGCTTCAGGAGCATCATGATCTTCATCCCCGCCTCTTTAGCCAGGCGTTGGCGAGCAGCCATGACTGCCGGAATGGTCCCATTTCCAGGGAGACCCATCCCGATAGCCTCAGTCAGGCAATTCATCGAATTCGCTGTAAACATGCCGGCACATGAACCGCATGTAGGGCATGCGCAGTCTTCGATGTCCGCCAATTCCGCCTCTTTCATTTTCCTTGATTTGACAGCCCCCACTGCTTCAAAGACACTCACGAGGTCTATCTCTTTCCCCGCATGACTCCCCGCCAGCATGGGTCCTCCGCTTACAACAATCGTGGGGAGGTTCAGGCGGGCCGCAGCCATCAACATGCCGGGCACAATCTTGTCACAATTGGTCACCATCACCATAGCGTCAAAGGCGTGCGCAACAGCCATCACTTCAATCGAGTCGGCAATCAGTTCACGGCTTCCCAGGGAGTACTTCATCCCTACATGATTCATGGCAATCCCATCGCAAATGCCAATAGTCCCGAAGGTGATCGGTGTTCCGCCCTCCATGTAGACGCCCGCCTTCACTGACTCGACAATTCGATTCAGTTCCACATGTCCGGGTATGATATCGTTTGCCGAATTGGCTATTCCGATCAGCGGCCTCCGTTTGAACAGAGAGCGATGCGGAGCCCGTTCAATGCCCGATTTTACACTGTCACTTTTCATCCTTCTCCTCCAGGTCCCTTATTCCTACGTGAACAACATCTCATATGTGAGAGAGCTTGTACTGGAAGCTGTCCTCCAGTGCCTCCCAGCTTGCCTCAATGATGTCTGTGGAAACCCCAATGGTGCTCCATAAACGCTTCTGGTCCCGAGATTCTATGAAAACCTTAACCCGGGCCGATGTCCCGTCGCGCCCTTCAATGACTCGCACCTTGTAGTCGACAAGATGCATTTCTTCTAAATCGATGAGGAAGAATTTGTTCAAGGCCTTTCTCAACGCATTGTCCAACGCGCTGACCGGGCCGCTTCCTTCGGCCGCAGTGATCTCCTGCTTATCTCCCACCGAGATCTTGATGGTCGCATATGCCCTACACGGAAGGTCCTTCTCCTTTTCAACGGCCACCCGGAAAGACTCCAATTCGAACAGCGGTCTGAACTGTCCGGTAAGCCTTCTCAATAAGAGCTCAAAAGACCCCTCTGCCGCATCAAATTGGTATCCCTCGTGCTCCAATTTCTTTATCTCCTTGGCGATCTTTTTGCTGTCAAATCCATTCCCGCCAAGTTCGACCCCCATTTCCCTTGCCTTGTAGTCAACATTGCTCTTGCCACAAAGATCCGAAATAAGGA
>JAFDFO010000194.1 GCA_019309815.1 Deltaproteobacteria bacterium | reverse complement strand
CTAATTTCGATCCGGGCGGTTTTGCTGAATACGTGAGACTCCCGGCCATCAATGTGGATCGTGGGGTATACTCGATCCCTGATGAGGTTTCCTTTGAGGAGGCGACTTTAACAGAGCCCCTCGCGTGTGTTTTGCGGGCTCAGAGGATCGCCGCGATTCAGCCCGGGGAGACCGTGCTGGTTATTGGAAGCGGTATTGCAGGCCTGCTGCATATTCAGCTTGCCCGGGCCATGGGTGCAGGCCGGATTGTAGCTACAGACATAGGCGAGGCTCGCCTCGAGGCAGCCAGCGTTTTTGGGGCCGGTGCTGTCATACATGCCGGCAAAGACATTCCGTCTGAGCTTCGACGGGTAAATGATGGCCGGCTCGCAGACAAGGTCTTCGTGTGCACAGGGGCAGAGACAGCGAATCTACAAGCCCTGGAATCGGTTGAACGCGGGGGGACTGTGCTGTTCTTTGCGCCGACTGACCCGGGCGTGACACTTCCCATCTCCGTGAACGAGCTGTTTTTCCGAAATGACATCACTCTCACCACGTCTTATGCCGGCAGCCCGGCAGACCACATGACAGCCATGGAGCTTATTCGTGCGGGACGTGTCAATGCAAAAAAGATGATTACCAACCGGTTTGGCTTGTCAGAAACGAGCAAGGGCTTTCAGTTAGTGGCTGAGGCACAACGGTCAATTAAAGTTGTTGTCGAGCCACAAAGATAGCCCCCAATAGATTGATGATTGACGATTGATGATTGAAGATTGTAGTTTAACCAATCATTTTTTACGGTTACGCGATTGCGGTTCTGAACTCCGCATTCCGCATTCCGAATTCCGCAATGAAGACAGGGAGGAGAGATAAATATGCCAGATGCAGAAGGAGTTTTGGAGGGAAGGGATGTTTCGGAGATGCCAGCCGAACAGGCAGGCCTGAAGACCAAGTCGATCAAAGGGGCTGACAACCTTGGGTGGGGGATGAGAAATCGCCTGTCCCGGCTGATCAAACCCGACGGGCACTGCCAGTTCCTTCCGATCGATCACGGCTATTTCCAGGGCCCGACACGGTGCCTTGAAAGGCCCGGTGAGACGATTAAAGAAATCCTCCCGTATGCTGACGGGCTCTTTGTAACAAGAGGTGTTCTGCGCGCCTGTGTGGATCCCGACGATGACACACCGATCATTTTGAGGGTTTCAGGGGGAACCAGTGTTATCGCAGAAGATCTCTCCGATGAGATTATTACCACGTCAGTAGAAGAAATGATCCGGCTGAACGTGGCTGCCGTGGGACTTTCCGTTTTCGTGGGAAGCGATTATGAAAAGCAAACCCTGGAGAGCCTGGCTATCCTTGTCAATGAGTGCGAGGACTACGGTATTCCTGTCATGGCGGTGACCGCCGTTGGCAAGGAGCTTGAGAAAAGAACTGCGCGGTACCTCGGTCTATCTTGCCGAATCGCTGCAGAGTTAGGTGCGAAAATTGTGAAGACCTACTACTGCGAAGAAGATTTTGAAAAGGTGACCAACGGGTGCCCGGTCCCGGTCGTGATGGCCGGCGGGCCGAAGTGCGAGACAGAGCTGGAAGTTTTTGAGTTCGTTTACGATGGTATGCAGAAAGGGGCCATCGGGGTCAACCTTGGGAGGAACGTATGGCAGAATCCCCATCCGGCGGCCTTGATGAGAGCGCTAAATGCTGTCGTTCACGATGAGGCTACCCCGAAGCAGGCGTTCGATCTGTTCAAAAGCCTTCAGA
The DNA here is from genome assembly GCA_019309815.1 of Deltaproteobacteria bacterium. Taxonomy (GTDB): domain Bacteria; phylum Desulfobacterota; class Desulfobacteria; order Desulfobacterales. Next base: position 4,902 of record JAFDFO010000194.1, on the reverse strand, counting down.
ACACCTAAGGGCTTGCGCAAGAATAACTTCGCAAAATTGGCGCTCAGATTTGGTGAAGCTGCAGCGCTATAGCTGGCTATTTCGCGGATTTTGCGAATGAGGTATCGGTCAAAGATGGCCTGAAGCTGGGATGCCAAAATGTTAAGTTATTTTTGAGCGAGCCCTAAGGCTATCGAGACACGTCCCTGAACCCCTCGGATAGGAGATGGGGTTTTGAAATAGCTTCTGGTGTTGTGTCCCGGGAATAACCTACATAATTCCATGATAGTCTCTTCCCGCATTTCGTGCTTCGAATTTTGCACTTTAACGAATCAACGCGGATATCATCGATGCTTTGACTTTTGTAAAGAACTTCTGGGAGATAACACTAGAGAGGATCTCCTTTGCTCGAAAATACTTTCATCCATGTCCCTGGAATCGGGCCGGAGACCGAACGGCGTCTGTGGCAATTAGGTATTCTTACCTGGGAACAGTACCTCCATTCCAAGCGGCCCCTCTTTTCTCCAACACGCGATGCGTTTGTTCGGAAGAACCTGACGGACTCACTCGCGAACCGAGACGACATCCTTTTCTTCCGTGAAAGACTCTTTTCAGCTGACCAATGGCGGCTCTACGATGCATTCAAGGATCGGGCCGTGTATCTGGATATTGAGACGAGCGGCGGATATGAGGACGTGGATGACATCACCGTTATTGGCCTTTACGACGGACACAGCGTTCAGACCTTCGTAAATGGTGTGAACCTGAACGAGTTTGAATTGGCAATATCATCCTACGAAGTAGTCATTACCTTCAACGGAGCTCTTTTTGACTTGCCGGTGATTAGACGCCAGTTTCAACACGTCGAGCTCCCGCCGGTCCATATCGATCTGCGGTTTTTCCTTAAAAGACTTGGTTATCGAGGCGGTCTAAAGGCGATTGAGAAAACGTTTTCCATTTCGCGGTCGACTCAAATTGAGGGGATGAGCGGATACGATGCAGTCCATCTCTGGGAGGCATACCAGTCGGGAGACGAGGGCTCTTTGGAAAGCTTGATCGAGTATAACACGGCAGACATCGTGAACCTCAAGCCGCTGATGGAAAGAGGCTATCGCGAGATGAGGGGACGGCTTTTAGGGCCGGCAGTCTAGAATCCCACCGCTGAAACAAATTTCTGAATACCCATGATTCCAAACCAACCGCTAAAGACGACTAGCGCTGCCGCGCACACGCCGATGATTCTCTTGTACAGCCTGTCGCTTATGAAAGTTTTGCCTTTTGAAATGGTCAAGGATACCATGGAGTACCACGCAAAATCAGCTAATATATGTCCTGCAAAGAAAGCGATCACGCCCGCCGCACCAAATTTCATGGCATAGACGATGTAGCCCACGCCGATGGTGGCCCACCAGATGGTGAAGTACGGATTTGCGAGGCTCATGAGGACGCCGGCACGGATCGGATTTCCACTAGCCTCTTCGCCAGGTTCAAGATTCAGCTTCAGTTGAGGAATAGAGCGAAACATCCCCAAAGCCATCCACATCAGGATCAGGGCACCGCAGACGCCCACGACACCGAAGACAATGTCTTTACTCAGGTAAGGTCCGAGTCCGAGGAGCAGAAGAACGACCAAGCCCAACTCGAGCATGCCGTGTCCCACGATGATCAACGGCCCGGCCCAGAACCCGCGTTTGGTACTCTCACTGATGGTGACCGTCAACACCGGGCCGGGCATCAAGGCACCGGAAAGCGCAATCACAAACGACGTTGCAAAAATACCCGACAGCACAGCAATGGAGTGAGGTAGTGACAATTTCCCATCTCTTGCACGAGGTCTATTTGGGATTCAGGATACTATATATTGCGTCTTCTTGATAGAAGAACACAATATATGCTTGACAGCCCCTGTTCCAGTGTGGTAATAAGTCCTACATATTATTCAGAAAGGCAAGAAACTTTCTTGCAACAACATCCCACACAAGATGGCGCATTTCGTGCATAACCAAAAAATGCTTGATTTTCTTTGAAAGGTCATTTAAAAATTCCCGCTTGTCGCCCAAAGAAGCCGAAAAAATGTCCTACTTGGGAGAATGAGGAGGCGTGAAGCATGGTGCAGCGTGTGCATAAGTTACGTGTAAAGTGCATGAAGTGCGACAAGGAGTGGCACAAAGAGTCTTCTGTCTCCTGGGGGCCTGAGGATTTCACATCATCCTTGTGCGACATCTGCTTCAGAGAAGTCATCTCTCCGGTCATTCACAAGAAACAACTCAGGGAAGGCAATTTTGACTGCTTTGGCAAACCAGTGGAATATTGCGATCAACTTGAGTGCAAGTACAGGGAATGGTGCCTCCGTTGGGGGCAGGCAGAGAAAGTAGGCAAGAAGGTCGCACGTTCAAGATAGAAATCCCGCCCCGGTTTTTCCACTTTGTCAACCCCTCTCATCGAAAACACGTTTGCTCTTCCGTTCAGTGCGAGGCAGGTTTCCGTGATCGACTACCTTCACCTGTGCTCGGACCAGCAAGTGTAGCTGCATAGCATCTCCCAGCCTGGCCGTGACTGCTGAATCCTCATCGGGATCAGCTGATTCTCCGCGCTCAACGTGTATCGTCATGTGATCCTGTCCGTCCCCGCGGGTCAGGAAAACCTGATACTCACTTCCGATTTTGTCATCCTGGGAAAGGAGATGGTCGATCTGGCCGGGATAGATGTTGACTCCCCGAATGATGAACATGTCATCTGTGCGACCGAGTAGAGGGCCGTGCTGGGGGAGCACGCTTCCACACGAGCAGGGTTCCGGTTTGAGATGTGTCAAATCGCGGGTCCGATAACGTATGAGGGGCACGGCTTCCTTACGTAGAGTCGTTACCACCATTTCACCTGTTTCGCCCGGCGGCAGCGGCTCCAAAGTCTCCGGGTCAATTATTTCCAGGATGTAGTAATCGGCCCAGTAGTGGATTCCTTCATGCTTTTCACACTCGAGACCGGTACCCGGTCCGTAGAGTTCTGTGAGACCCGGGATGTCGAAGCTTTCTTCAATTCCAAAATACTCCTCGATTCCTTTGCGCATGGCATCGCTGTGACGTTCTGCGCCAAATATTACCTTCCTGAGGGCAATTTTATCTTTGAGGTTGCGCCTGTGAATTTCCTCTGCCATCAAGAGGCCCATCGAGGCGGTACAGCAGAACACAGTACTCTGTAGATCGACCATGAGTTCGCAATGCATGTCTCGATTTCCCGGTCCCACGGGAATAGTCAAGGCACCGAAGCGCTCACAACCCAACTGAAATCCCGCTCCGGCTGTCCAAAGCCCGTAGCCCACGGCAATCTGCACCCGGTCATCTCGAGTCAGACCTGCCATCTCGTAACATCGTGCAAACATGTTCGCCCAGTCATCGATGTCTTTCTGAGTGTAACAGAGCACTTTTCTCTTCCCGGTTGTGCCTGATGAAGCGTGAACACGCACCACGTTCTCAGGCGGGACAGAGAGGAGGGGCATCGGGTAACCTTCTTGAAGATCCTGGGCTGTAGTAAAAGGAAGCCTTTCCAGATCATCATGAGATTTGATGTCTTCCGGTCGTACACCTGCCTCATCCAGTCTGTTCCTGTAAAAAGAAGAACCCTGGTAGGCGTGGTCTACAGTCCATTTCAGACCCTCAAGCTGGAGATCCCTCAGTTCCTCGGCTGTTTTCACGGCCGGCATAAAACGTTTGCCCATAAAGACTCCTTGTTGGGGTTCATCAAAGATGGATGATCACTGTTCTATGCCGCTATCTTCAGCGGCTATGAGTCTTTGCAGCTTCTTGTTTTGATAGAAGTGGTGAATACTAACCAAAACCCCTTTTGGAAGAAAGATGAGTGCGAGACTCAAGAAAACCCCATAGGCAATGATGTGATACTGTTTGGCGACATGCAAGGCCTCTGATATGAAGGTCAGAACTGCGGCACCAAAGAGAGGTCCCCACAGGCTGCCCATTCCTCCTATGATGACCATTGTTACAACCTGGATAGAATAGTAGAAATCGTATGTGCTGGGGCTTATGAAAGTAATGTAATGAGCGTACAGGCTGCCGGACACGGATGCAAACATGGCGCTCAAGACAAAGACCTTCACCTTGTAGGAAGCTGTGTTGACTCCGAGAGAGTTAGCCGCCACTTCACTTCCGTGTATGGCCCGAAGCGCCCTTCCTACTCTGGAATTCAGAAGATTCCTGGCCGCCAGCATACAGAAAAAGACAAAGGTCCAGATGAGGTAGAAATTCTTCAGGTCAGTATCAAAGGCCAGCCCGCCTACGGAGAGCGGCGGAATGCCCATCAGCCCAGTGTCCACCAGTGAACTGCTCCAATTCTCCCATAAGAATATTGATGATGATACCAAACCCCAGGGTAGCCATGACCAGGTAGTGCCCCCGAAGCTTCAGAGAAGGGTAACCAATTAGGTAAGCAATCCCCCCTGTGGTAAGCATTCCCACCAGCATAGCCGGCCAGAGAGGGAATCCGTATTTCACAGTCAGTACGCCCGAGAAATACGAGCCCAGGCCATAAAAGGCGGCGTGCCCCAGTGATATCTGTCCGGTAAAACCAATGAGCAGGTTCAAGCCTACAACCACTATGGTGTTTAGCCCAATTATGTTCAGGACGATAAGGTAGTACTTACTCTCCACGAAGACGGGAACGAGGACAATTATCACCGCCAGTATCCCGAAAGGGAGCAAATCTTTGTAACCCCTACCTTCGGTCATCTTCATTCCCTTGAAACCTTTGTCTACGATCAATTAGAGTCAAACTCTTTCTGATTCACCATAACCCAAAATCCCTGTTGGCCTGAAAAAGAGAACCAGAAGCAAAACAAGAAAGGCGGTGGCGTCTTTGTACTGGGAGGAGACCAGTCCTGCCCCCAGTGACTCCAGAATGCCTAACATGAGT
>JAFDFO010000408.1 GCA_019309815.1 Deltaproteobacteria bacterium | reverse complement strand
TCCCGGGCGACCTGTGGCTCGATGTCCGCCGGTGTCACGCCCAGGTCTCGCTCCACCCTGACGGTCTGCGTCTGCTCGTTGTTTCTGACGCTCATGCCGGCCTTTTCTTCAATCCGCCAGTCCTCGCTGTCCAGCCTGTAGTGCATCTCCCCCAAATACGTCATCCCATCGATTTCCTTGAATATCCAGATCAGCTTACCATCCTTCAGATACGTCTCTCCGCGGGTTTGCTTCCCCCCTCTGCCCGGCACTTCGAACACGAGCTTGTCCGACCTTGATGCCTTTCCAAAGGCAGCGACCAACGCGGGAACCAACTGTTCAGTGGTAGCCTCTGTAAAGACCGGGGTGCCGGCCCAGTTGCTCCCCATCCCGTGTTTACCCCACTTGTGTTTCATGGCCTCGAGCAAAGCGATCTCGCTCCTCAGGGCCTCCTCAGTGAACTCCCTGGGGTGCTGATAGTCCATATTCACGGGGACCCCGGATGAGCTCACGGTCCGGTCGAACTTGACGATATCCGGAACATCAGCCGAAGTAACGGTCACAACTCTTGGCGAACGTGAACGGCATCCGATCACCATTGTAACTACAAACAAGCAGAGTAAAATGGTAAGCCTTGTTTTCATGAAGCACCTATCCCCAGAACTGACTGTGGCCAAGCCTTTAAGCCCGACATGGCCGTTCTTGTAAGCACTCTCTTCCCTTTAATGGAAAAAAAGCCCCCTCCAGGAACGGAGGGGGCTTTTGGTAGCGCAGATCATCACCCTTAGCCGAGGACTAAGGGAAGATGATGGTAAAAGAACCAAAGAGCGTGCTGGCATCTACCCAACCGCTCATCCCACTGTACATGAGATCAAACTGCAGGTTCTCTGTGAAGTAGTAACCCAGACCAAGGTTGTACGTCGTGTAATCCGTGGTCTCCTCCTCTTCGTACGTATAAGCACAACCAAATGCGACCTGATCGTACGGCTGTCCAGGTGAAGGCTGACCATCCTGGGTGAACAACTCCTCGTAGCCAACCTCTACAATGTTGTCGTTTGAGTCCCGAACTATGTACTGTTCGTCGTCTCTGATAGTCTGAACGTCTGTCCGGCTCTCCTTGACGGTCCGACGGTTGTAAGAGGCACCAACACGAGCGGTCAGCTTTTCAGTGATGTCAAACTCCACTGCCACAGGCGTGCGCCACGAGGTTGTCTCGGTCTCGGCGTCAAACGCATTGGCCCCTGTGTAGCTTCCGTCCAACGTATAGTCACCGCCGTCGCTCGGAAGCGAGTAATCCGACCCATCACTGAACGCATAGTGACCGGTCTTGTTCATTTGCATGACACCGTTGGAGGTGTTTTCAGTGTAAGCCCAACCAAGACCCATTGAGAACCTCACCTTGTCAAAATTCACGTACCACCGCGGCTCTACGAAATAAGACGTGTTCTCATAATCGCCGTTGTTGCACTGGCCGTCCCATATTTCGTATCCGGTCCAGTTGACGTCGTATTCGTACGAGGTGCCACCCCGGTCCGCATCCGTCTCCTCACCGTTTATGTCCGTGGTGATGTTGTAGGCATAATCCAGCCTACCAGACAGGCCGCTGTTAAAGTCGCCCTGCTCAACGCCGTAGCCGAGATCCAGGCGGAAAGAGTGCATGTCATTCGCGAACCAGGTAGGAGAGATGAAGATGTTCCACGCGTTGCCGTCGTAGTCCGACTCCATTCCGCTGTCTGCGTTCCCGGGGCTATAGTCACTGAAATTATTGTCCCCTTCCAGGCTGCCGCCCAGTGAGAAGGTGAAATCCTCGGTAGCAGTAAAGGTCCCTTCATCCCACGGACCGTAGTTGCCATCAGGGTCTTCCCCGTACACTTCCGAGTGAGAAACATAAGTTCCGGTCACCTTATCGTTCTGGTCGATTTGCGCGTAGCCGATCCCCACCAGGAAATCCCAGCTGTCGTTTGGCCGAATGTGGCTTCGCAGCTCAAAGGGGTGTTCCCTTCTGTCCGAGTTTCGCTTTCCGTCAAACGAACTCGAACCATCAAAACCCACCCACGCTGAATGATCCACATCAGCGTACATCAGGCTTGAAAAGCTCTGCCCGTAATTGCTGCCCGAATTTATCGGGCCGCCACTGTTAAGCCAGCAGGCCGGTACGTCCATGTCCCCGTTGTAGAACCAGCCAATGTGGCCTTTGCCATAAAACAGCTGATAAGCACTTCCACCACCGAAGTCAGGAGGAAAGAGATCATTGTCAAAGGAAACACCCTCACCGTCGAAAGTAATGGTCTCTTCCTCGTCGATTATCTGCGGTTCGTAGTTCAG
>JAFDFO010000193.1 GCA_019309815.1 Deltaproteobacteria bacterium | reverse complement strand
GGCTGCGGCTTCGGTGATGAGTGTTCCATTCGGAGCCATGACCATGCGAAGCCCTTTCTGATTCCCGTAGCGAGCTATTTCAAAAATGTCCGGCCTCAGAAGGGGTTCACCACCCGTCAGGATGACGACAGGTTTTCCGGTCTCACTGATCTGGTCGAGCAAAACAAGGCTGGCGTCTGTGTTCAGTTCATTGAGGTACGGGCCTTTGGTAGCTGAAGCCCGACAATGAATACACGAGAGATTACAGTTACGGGTGACCTCCCACGCCACGAGGCGGAGGTTGGGGGCGCCGTTCCCGTCTTGGGGTTGCGGGGTGCTAGTTCGGAGTTCCCTTGCTGCTTCTTTTGCAAAGTAGGTCACGATCAGGTCTGCGCCTGCGCGCTTGATCGCAACCAAAGATTCCATCATGACCTGTTTTCCGTCAAGCCAGCCCAGTTTATCGGCTGCCTTGATCATCGCAAACTCGCCGCTTACATTATAGGCTGCTACAGGCAGATCGAATTCTTCGCGGACTCGACATATGACGTCCAGGTAGGCGAGCGCCGGTTTCACCATAACAATATCGGCCCCTTCCTCCACGTCCATGGCCACCTCACGAATGGCTTCCAAACTGTTTGCTGGATCCATCTGGTAGGTCCGGCGATCTCCGAATTTCGGGGCTGACTCGGCGGCTTCGCGGAAAGGATAATAGAAGGCAGAACAGTACTTGGCAGCATACGACATGATGGGTGTAGACTCAAACCCATTATCATCCAGGGCAACGCGTATTTCGGCTACGCGGCCGTCCATCATGTCAGAGGGGGCGACCATATCCGCACCAGCTTGCACGTGGGAAAGGGCGGTGTGTGCCAGAAGATCGAGCGTCGCGTCGTTCTTGACAATGCCGTCTTCCACCACACCACAGTGCCCGTGATCCGTATACTCGCACAAGCAGACATCGGTGATGACCACGAGATCCTTGACCTTGTCTTTTAGGGCCTTCACCGTCTTCTGGACGATTCCACTCTTGGCATAGGCGGACCTTCCCAGGGCGTCTTTTTTGTCGGGGATGCCGAAGAGCATGACAGCGGGGATGCCCAGATCGCGGGCAGCTTTCGCTTCTTTGATGATGTTGTCCGTAGAGAGTTGATGATGTCCAGGCATTGACGGGATGGGATCTTTGACTCCCTTTCCGACGACGGCAAACAGGGGAAGGATCAGGTCATCAATCGATAACCTGGTCTCCCGCACCATACGCCTGAAAATCTCATTTTGTCGCAAGCGCCTCGGTCTGTAGTCTGGAAAAAGCATGATAATACCTCTCGGAAATTCCACAACTTATTGAAAGTATAGCACCTTTAGTTTGGCTGCAATTATAGGAAAGGAATAATGGAATATTGGAATAATGTAGAAGATAAAGAGGCCAAAATCCTCCTACACCCATTATTCCAGTATAGCGCTGAAGGTTGCGCCTGACGGCTTGAGAACATGACACTGCGTGCCCAATTGCGGAGCGAAGCGGAGCTAAGTTCATTCGTCACTCTATGCCAATCTCCTCGTTGGTGAGATAACAGGCGGGGTCAGCGGCCCAGAGGTCTCCTGTCACGGCTTCGGGGCGAACCCGGAAGTTGCCGGCACAAATGTTGAGCCACTGGCACTCGGCGCAACGGCCTTTGACATATTTCTTCTTATCTTTAAGCTTTTTCATAAGATCGTTGGATGTGTCGCTCCAGACTTCGCTGAATGGGCGTTCTTTAACGTTCCCAAAGCTGTAATGCCGCCAGAACTGATCCGCATGGATAGAGCCGTCCCAGCTCACGCATCCGATGCCGCGACCAGAGCTATTCCCCTCATTCATCTTAAGGAGTTCAAGGACTTCCTTTGCACGCTGCGGGTCCTCTTTCTGGAGACGCAGATAGAGATAAGGACCGTCCGCATGATTGTCTACGGTCAGCACCTCCGTAGGTTTGCCCCGGTCATGGAGGTCTTTGGTACGGTCCATGATCAGGTCCACCACGGCCCGGGTCTCCTCGTGACTCAGGTCCTCTTCAATCAGCTTTGAGCCGCGGCCAGTATAGACGAGGTGGTAGAAGCAGATCCGGGGCACATTGAGTTCTTCGATGAGGTCAAATATGCTGGGAATCTCTGCAGCATTAAGTCGGTTCATGGTGAATCGGAGACCGACCTTGATTCCTGCTTCCTGACAATTTCGTATCCCGGTCACGGCACCCTGGAAAGCCCCCTTCACCCCCCTGAATCGGTCGTTCACCTCTTCCATGCCGTCTACACTTATCCCTACGTAGGAGAGGCCGATCTCTTTGAAGAGCTCGGCCTTCTCAGGTGTAATCAGCGTACCGTTTGTGGAGATCACTGCACGCATTCCGCGTTTAACCGCGTAACGGGCCAATTCAGGCAAGTCCTTGCGCATGACCGGTTCACCGCCGGAAAAGAGGACAACCGGCACACCAAACTGCGCAAAATCATCCAGAAGGGCCTTTCCTTCCTCGGTCGTCAATTCATTCTTGAAGGTAACATCCTTGGCGTGTGCATAGCAGTGGATGCATTTCAGGTTGCATCTTTGGGTGATGTTCCAGACAACCACCGGGCGCTTGTCTTTAGAAAACTGCAGGAGATGGGATGGGAGCTTGCCTGAGTGTCGTCCGTAACGCAGGGCGTCTGAAGGCTCAACCGTGCCACAGTACAATTTAGATATGCCGATCATGGCTTTTCCTAACTCGCGTTGCCGGGTATTGCCGGCAAATCAAAGCACCGTTTCCAATCATCCCTGGTCGGGCGGGCTGTGGTCGCTCGAAGCCGGGCCCCGTTGTGATTCGGGATGCTCAGCATAGATTTTCTTCACTAATTCGTTAAAGAATTCCTCAGGATTATCAAGGGCCTCCTTCGTGACTTCGAAGGAGTTTTGACCGATCCTGTCTCGGATAAGTCTAAAACCATATTCGAAATTGGTTGTCAGCTCCTTGTAGAAATCTCCCAGTGCCGTGGGAGAAGAGAACATCTGCAAGATGATAACGTCTATGGCATCGTCGTGAAGTCTAATATTCAGGTCGTGTGTTTTGTAGAAATATGCCTCCACCTTCTTTATTTGGTCGTAGTAAGTCGTTATCTTCTCAATAACAGCGTTCATCTCGGAAGTGCCCATGGCATAAATATCCGCAATCAACGCCGTCCTGGAAGGGGTAAGGGGGATCTCGGATTTTTCAGCCAACACGGTCTGATTGTTTCTTATGTATTCCCGGATCAATGCCTTTTCATCCTGCACCAGCTTATCGTAAAGGTGTGTCCACTTGGGATCGTCAGGGCTAAGCAATATCTCCTCGAGAACACTCTCAGGATTCTCCACGACCTCCTGCGTAACTGACAGTTTCTTTATGTGCGTCGACGGGAGCCTCTTTTCAAACTGCAACAAGACCTTCTCGATTATGCTCACCAGGCCACGGGCTCCTGTCTGTTCGCTGTGGGCCAGGCGGGCCAGGCTGCGAAGAGCCCGGTCATCGAATTTGACGCGTATATCGTAGGCTTGGAAGTCGAGTTTCTTGCTGACAATAACCGGGTTATTTGGGTTTCTTAATATGGCGTAAAGATCGTCTTCGGAAAGCTGTTCAAAGACTGAGACCACAGGGAGCCGCCCGACAAACTCCGTTTCAAAACCAAACTTGATCAGATCTTCAGGCTTGACATGTTTCAGGTAATCGTCGCCTGCTGCCTTGCTGGTGACCGATGCTCCAAACCCTATGCCTTGATCTACCACGCGCTTCTTTATCAGCTCCCCAAGTTCGTTAAATGCGCCGCTCATCACAAAAAGAATGCTCTTTGTATTCACCATTCTCTTCTTTTTCTTACCCGTTTTCCGGTAGCGTTCGATTTCTTCAAGCATTGATATAGGATCATGCGGGACCTTCAGGTCAACATCGGTCTCTTCCATTGGCTTCAGCAGTGCTCGCTGCACACCGGTACGAGAAACGTCCGGGCCAATCAAATTTGTACTGGAGGCGATTTTATCGATTTCATCGATGTAGATGATGCCGTACTGAGCCAGATCGATGTCGTCGTCTGCTTCCTGCACAAGATCCCGAATCAGGTCTTCCACATCGCCTCCGACATAGCCGGTTTCGCTGAATTTTGTGGCATCGCCTTTCACAAAAGGGACACCTATCTTGTCGGCGATCAACCTAATGATGTAAGTCTTACCAACCCCGGTAGGTCCGATCATGAGGATATTGTTCTTGATCTGACCTACCGGCCCCTTGCTGTCTTCGCCAGACGACTCTGCGTGCTTGATCCGATTGAAATGGGTACAGATTTTGGTGGCCAAAATAGCCTTGGCCAGGTCCTGCTTAATTATATATTGATCAAGATACGCCTCAAGTTCCTCGGGCTTTAATGAAAAATTGATCTTCTTCTTTGGAGGATCTTCCTCTTTTTCCTCTTCTTTGTCAAAAGAGGCGTCATGTGGAAGAACAACAGGGGAAATGAGCTTGACCCGGCCGCCAAACTTCTCTGACAGGAACTCACCGATCTCTTTTTCGATCTCTTTGGCGTCGGGAAGTGTTTTCTCTTCTTCGGTCACGACATTTTTCTCCTAAAAACCAATCGGGTATTTTTTGTTTTCAAATTAATATTATAATCATACTTAGATAAAATTCAAGTAGACAAAACTGCAAGTTTCAGCAACTGGCATAGGCGGTCATTTCCGGGTTGCTGGAGGG
>JAFDFO010000192.1 GCA_019309815.1 Deltaproteobacteria bacterium | reverse complement strand
CGAAGAAAAACGGGATGGCGGTTTTTGACAAACTGACACCAGGAAATGTTGGTTGAATTCTTTAGTCTGTAGTCGCTATGTATTAGCGATTGCAATCGTCTGGCCGAATTTGACTGACATCCCCTCTGTCATCTTGAATCCCTTGATCACACCCGGCCTGAAAATCACGCAATGGGTCGAGCCACCGAACTGGAAATATCCCAATTCCTCGCCTTTTTCGATTCGTTTACCAGGCTGAATCTTGTCTGCTATAATACAAGATGAAATCTGCCCGCGTTTGGACATGGGCGATGTAACCTTCCGAGTGGTCCTGGTCCGTTGGGTCCTGTCCCTCGCTTGTCGCCTGACTGAAATACAGGCCTTCCTTAACATAGGCTTTGCGGATCGTGCCTGTGACGGGACTATGCCAGCGATGATAGTTGAACGGAGAAAGAAACGCCTGCCACACATCGCCGCCCACAAATTGATCCACGTACTCATTGTTCAGCATATCAGCTAGTGAATAAGGCTGTGCCTTAATCCAGAATTCGCTTTGTGCCTGTGCGTTGCGGCCAATTTTATACACGGTCGAATCGCAAGGTGCCGCCACGACTTTGTTATCGTTCTTGCCGTCAATGGGGCGCGCGCCTTCTTTGACCTCGCGCGTAAAGAAATTATTCCAAGAGGAAAAACCCCAGTAGGGGGTCTCGGGTTTGTATATGTAGTCTTCCATATGAAGCTGATTCTGCGCTTCCTTGCACATCCAACCGGTGGGTGAGTCGTTCAGCACGTAACGTGAATCTTTGCTGTTGAGAAACTTTGTCCACACCGCGAGCAGTTCTTTGAACATTGCATTGATGCGGGCATTTCGGTAAGCTGCGAAGCCTGCAGGAGTACCCATTGTCCAGATCAGAATTGCAGAAAACGGCGTACCTACAAGCGCTGAATCCTCTCCATGTCCAGGTGATATATAAGGCGGCGCCACAGTCAGAACAGCGTTCAGTTGCAGTAAAAACCCTTGAAGACTCTTTGGGTGATGGTCGGTGTACTTCGCAGGTATCTGTTGAATCATCTGTGTCATGTACATCCGCACAACCGGATCGTCATCAATCAGTTTCTGAAACTTCTGGATAACCGGGTGCAGTATTTCTCCTCTTTTCTTTCTGGTAGCCTCACTAATGATTTCATGCCACCTCCTCAGAACAGCTTCATGATTCGGCAACCATCGGAGGGCAACGCTTGATGATGAAACAGACTTTTCAGCAGCCGGAACAGCCGCTTTGACACCTCCGAAAACCCCGAGTGCCGCGCCAGCCGTGCCAGCCGCCACCAGTTTATTGAAATCTCTACGAGAAATATCATTGTTCATCTTCCATTTCTCCTCTCGTCAGCAGTTTTGATAGGTTCATTGCTCGGGATTGATCACACATTGATGCCAATTCAGCTGTTGGGCGGGACGTATGAATCCTGCGCTCCAGGCCGGATCAGCATCTCTTTGTATTCAGGGGCATCTTCGATTTGCTCCAAATCATCAAAGCCGATATAGCGTACTGCTCGGCTTGTTGCGGAGATAAACCGCAGTGGTTTCTTGGGGTCTATATTGAAATGTTGATGAACTGTGTTGGGGGGAATATAAATAGAATCTCCCTGCTCCCATTCCCAGCGGCTGGGCTCCTTATCTACCTTCCAGTAGTATTTATCTGCCAATTCAAAGTCAACATCCCAGTGCAGATCATACCCTTTGCCTTCAAGAACAAATATATACTCTTCTGACATATGACGATGCTTACCAGAACGGCTCCCCGGAGGGATAAATTGCATATAGGCATCAACTGATTCAACCGGAACATTCATCTTTTCATTAAAAAGATGTTTGATAATACCTTGGCGAGAATTCTCCCAGGGCATACATTCAGGCTTAAGGATTTTTTGCTTTTTTCTGTTTTCCTCATTTTTCCTCCGGCTATCTCTTAGTTTTTCCTCATAGTAATTAGATTCAAGTTTTCTGATATGTGCTTTTTCAGCTTCTTCGTATAACATTATTCCCTCCCTATTTATTCAGGAAAATAGGTCGCCTCAAAATGATCATGGCCTGCTACGGGTACTGTTGGGTTCCTTTCAACATCTTCCTGCATTACCATGTTCATAAACAAATAGAGCGGTTTTGATTTAATAATTATCGCCCGCACCGGCCTATCAGGATCCGTATTAAAATGCTGATGAACACAAGCATTATTGACGATCACGACATCTCCGGCTTCCCAGTCATGACGGACACCGTCATGAATGTCATAGCCTTTACCGTCCAAAATGTAAAACATGGCTTCATTCATATGGCCATGCTTTTGTGACTTGCCACCCGGAGCAATCACAACATAGTGTGCAAACAAAACCTGTGAAGTTCCCTCTTTTGGTGCAAGGATATTGGCATTATAATATTGCGGCCCTAACTTTAGTTTGATATCGGCTGCCTTAATGACTCGGGGAACTTTCCTTAAACGCTCAAGTTCTTTGCGTAAACTATAGGCACGACTTTCAAGCCCTCTTACAAACACCCTCTTTCTGAGCGGTTTGCAACCGAGCTTAGCGTGCCAATGCTCCAAAAACCGATAGCCTTGAGAATAGATACGTTCAATTACCTTTTTCATTTTCACAGTGCATTCTCCTCTCTGAATTCTTTAGCACGAGGAAGGCGAAGTTATGTTTTGGAAAAAGTTGTTCCCATCTTTTATATTTGAAATGACAGTGGCAATTATTGAAAAAACAAATCCCACAGGGAGCGGTCATTTGAAAATAATCCATACTAAACTCTCCTTTTTGAAGATTTTGAAAGCGACGATACACGATAATTTGTCAAACTTTATCAAAAGCGAAGGAACATTCAAGTAAATGCCATATAGAGTTATGACATCTCTTGCATATCTATAGTTTCCAACTTGCCAAACGGAACAACTTCCCCAGCCACTTAAAGCAACACAGATCTACAAGAATCGATCCTTCCCAACACGAACTACACTTTGAACAGGCATGGGAAAAACAACATCATAGACCCAGTTATAAACAAAAGCATAGATAAGAAAAAACAGGGCAAACCCGATGTCAGTGAGAAATGCTATCCATAAGGTCATATCAAGCCACCATGCCACTACCGGAACAGCAAGGATCAGAAGGCTTGCTTCAAACAACGTTGCATGAAGCACCCGCATCCATGTGGGACGCACATTAACAGGTCTACCCAGCCGCACCAACATTGTATCAAAAATCAAATTGAAAACGTAATTCAGCAACATTGCGGTCAATGAAAGCACAATGCTTAACGCCCCTACCTGCGCAAGCCCTTTATCCAAAACCCATGAGGCAAGAGGAGCGCAGGCGGCGAGTCCGATCATTTCAAACAATAAGGTATGTCTAATTCTATCAGCGGTTGTTCTCATTGGTGGAACCAGCCCAAAAGAGTCCGGCTATCCTGCACAGTAAACCGTACTATGTCAACCACAACGCTCTCTAAAGCCAACCCGCCAGTTGGCCTGCCAGCCGAAGCCCTTTAGGGCGAAGGCTGGTGAGTTTGCGGGCGATTGATCACACATTGATACCAGTCCTGCCTCTTTCATGTATCGCCGTCTTCAGACCACGGCTACCTGGCTCTCGCGGCCCAGGCTCAGTGCATCGACCTGAGCCGTATCAGGCTGAGCTAAGATTAGGAAACCAAACACCATATCCTGTCTTCAATCTCCA
Source organism: Deltaproteobacteria bacterium (assembly GCA_019309815.1). Classification (GTDB taxonomy): domain Bacteria; phylum Desulfobacterota; class Desulfobacteria; order Desulfobacterales. Next base: position 957 of record JAFDFO010000192.1, on the reverse strand, counting down.
TCCCTCCTGCAGGCATCATTCCCTCAATTCAAAGCTATGGCGTGGATGAAGCGTAAGGTAAGGGCCGTGCTTATCCCACAGAATCCTTGACAGGATTTCACTTTCTTGGTATTCGCGAAACTCGCGTTCAAGATTGCATAAACTAGGCTGTTAACCCTTACCAAAAGGGCGTTATGGATTGAATACTGAAACCCCGTTTCTCATAGAGAGGTGGGGTTTTGTGTGTTCTGCAAGCGAAAGGAGAACAAAATGAGACAAGGAAAAGTATTGGCAGGGTTTTTTGCAGTGGTATTTTGTGTTGTTTTCTTCTGTGTGGTGACGGCCCCTTTCGGAGCGGACAAGACACTAAAGCCAAAAACATCAGTTGAAACAGCACCGGCCAAAACAATGCAACCAAAACAAATGATGATGAAGCAACCCAAGATGACGTGCCCGGGCCCGGATCCAGCTGCGAAGATAAAAGTTGAGATCATATCGCGGGATGAGCACGGGCATGGTGGCAAAGTGCGGATAACAGCTATCGCAAAGAATAGAGGCGGAGCCGACTTTGCATCGGGCCCGGGGCAGCAGTCTCTTCAATTATGGGAGGACGTACCAGGGGTCAACGAAAAGCAGCCGGTGAAGCAGCGGGAATTTCAGAATCTTGCGAAAGATGCGAAGATTCGTATTTCCATTGAACGGGACTGGACGGCTTCAACTGAGTTCCCAGCGTCCTATGAGGCTCGCATTTCTTATGACCCGGACATCCTTGCCGATGGCAATGAGAACAATGACGACTGCAATATGAGAAACAACAAGAAAAGGCGCAGCGGGACAGAAATTAGTTCCATGTTTTAATGCCATGTTCACTCGATAGATGGGCTAAAGGAGGCTCTGAAGAAGTAGGAGAAGAAGAAGTCCAAGAAATAACCCTTTCCAAGAGGGTGTTATGAACTAACTACCAAAACCCCATTTCTC
>JAFDFO010000002.1 GCA_019309815.1 Deltaproteobacteria bacterium | reverse complement strand
GGTAACACTTATAAGTGCAGACTTCCGAAAAATAACGTTGCAGGAACCGATCTGTTTCTTTTCTAAATTGGAGGTAGTTCCTTATCCTTCTCCTCAGCCGTGCCAATTCAGAAGGTGAGCGCGTCTTCAGATGATTCCTTACCAATCCAATGGCTTCTGCCTGTTCTCGGTTATATGCACTCATCTGCAAATAGGCACGGTCTCAATGCAGTGTCCGAGGCTCTTTTTTCAGAGCTGCGTCTTTCAGGAACTTGAAGACTTCGAAGCCTTCTGCGTCCGGCTCTGATTCACCCATGGCGATTCCGGGGATCTTGATGTTTGCAATAGGATCATCCACGGATATGGGATCTTTGATAAGCCTAAGTATGTTCGTCTTATCGTTGTACATGATGATTGGGCCAAAGAACTCCCTTCCTCCTTCTACATCATGGTGGGCGCCGAACATCACGTAGTCATTCACTAATACGGCGGCCGGGATAGCTCTGTAGCCCAGAAGTTCAACAAATAGGTCGAGGATTTCCAGGGCTCCATCGGAGTCTGCCTTTACGAGAGCATCAATTCCTTCTTCAGCCATGTCATCGATGTCCTTTTCATCGAAGCTGAGATCAAGCAATTCTATCGCCTGGTTTTGGACATATTGCACTGCGTCTCTTCCGTTGCACAAAAGGATATCTTTTACATTCAGGATCTTGATCACGTTTCTTATGCTGATCATCTCTTTCAATTCCGGGCTTCTGCGCAAGGCCACATCCTCAAGGTTGGTGTTGCTGTATAACGGAAGCTCGTTATCAAGGCACATGACCTCGCCGAGGCCAGATTCAAGCTCGCTAAAATAGAGCTCCAGGTCTCTCCGTTTCTCCGGTACAAAAGAGGTAAACGAAAGGAGCTTTCGCATATTCTCCTTATCGATTTTCCGGGGCCCGCCCGAGGGGCCCATCGACCGCAATACGGCCCTGGCAAGATCATCTATCAAAATCTTTTTTCTCAGGTTCTCTTTTAGTGACATGTCGACCCCCTAACCCGGACAAGCCGGAACCAGACAAGAATGTAGGATAATGAACAAGGAATTCCGAATGTCGAGGTTTTTCCTTCTTAATCCCTTGTTCGACATTCTGATTCTCATGTAGCTTTTTGGGCACAAAGCTGTTTTCTGCCAGAAAAAACACGAATTCTAGAACCAAGGAACTAACCTGGATTGGCCGAAATAACAAGTTTAACAGAGTAAGATGAATTTACCATAACCCTCGTGCCACGTAAACCCGAAACACCCCTCCCCTTGACTCCAACTACCTATTCTGATAGAAATTTTCGGCACTTCGGAAAGGAGAGACTTGTGGAGCTACACGAAGCGATCAAGGGCCGCAGGAGCGTTCGCAAATTCAAACCAGATCCTGTACCAAAGGTGGTGTTGGACAGGATCCTTGAAATGGCAATTTGGGCGCCCTCCGGCATGAACAGACAAAACTGGTACTTCTTGGTGATTACCGGGAAGCAGAGGGAAGCCCTTGTCAGGTTGGCAAGCAAGAGTTATGATTATGTGGAGCCGATCCTCAAAGAGGTATTTGCGGAAAAGCCGCCGGTCGTTGAAGCCACCAAGAAATTCTTCGCGAAACTGGGTGGGGCTCCGGTCCTTGTGTTTGCCTATTACGAGCCCTGCAAGGAAATATCGGAAACAAGCGTGCAGACTGTGGCCGCAGCCATTCAGAATCTTTTGCTCGCTGCCCATGCTGAGGGATTGGGCGCCTGTTGGATGACAGGTCCACTCCATGTGGCCGACCAGATCAACGAGTTCTTAAACATCCACGACAAAACACTCGTGGCAGTCATTCCCATGGGGTACCCGGATCAATCACCGCCTGCCCCCAAACGCAAACCAAACCGGATAGTCTTTGAAGGATTCTGAAATGGAGGCACTGCATCCCTGTTGAAGCTGTCCAATTTCGCTTTGGTCTTTCCTGTGGATTCAAATTGGGCCGTCCAGCCCCGGAGTCCTGTTGAACTGCTATGAAGTTTAGGCGTCTACGGGAAAAGATGGTGACGACGCAGATCGAGGCCCGTGGTATCCACGACCACCGGGTCCTTGAGGCCATGCGCAAGGTTCCCCGCCATCTTTTTGTAGGCGAAGCCTTGCAGGATCAGGCCTATGGAGATTTCCCCCTCCCTATTGGCGAAGGTCAGACCATCTCCCAGCCGTATATTGTGGCGGAGATGACCCAAGCCCTTGAAGTGACCCCGGATGATCGTGTCCTTGAGATAGGAACCGGCTCGGGTTACCAAACAGCCATACTCGCCGAGCTTGCTTTTCGGGTCTATTCGATCGAACGGGTGATGGAGCTATTTGTCGGGTCTCGCAAGCTCCTTGATCAACTTGGATACCACAACGTCATTGTGAAATGTTCTGACGGCACACTTGGCTGGCCGAGTGAGAGTCCCTTTGAGGCGATCATTGTGACGGCCGGGGGCCCGGATGTGCCTGACAAGCTTGTGCAACAGCTGACTGTAGGTGGTCGTATGGTAATCCCGGTAGGTGACAGATTATCTCAAACACTCCTCAAGATCCGAAGAAACCAAGGTGGCGCCCACACGACCGACCTGGGTGGGTGCCGGTTCGTGAAGCTTATCGGAGAACACGGCTGGAAGGCAGAATAGGCCGTGGTACGAAGACTCTATGACCGGGTTCTACGCTGGGCAGAAACTCCTTACGGAACCAGGGTAAGCACTACCTACCATTGTGCGGCGAGAAATTAAAGCTATGATGAATAGTCCGATCCGTAATGATCGCACCTTCACGGCCTATATCGGATTGACCATGAAGGGATTTTGCATGGGTGCTGCTGATGTGGTCCCTGGGGTGTCAGGCGGCACCATGGCATTCATTCTAGGAATCTATGAGGAACTGATCAAGTCCATCAAATCGTTTGATCTGACCTTTGTGAAACTGCTGTTCTCTTTAAGAGTAAAGGATGCCATGGATCATGCGTCCTGGAAGTTTCTCATGGCAATCGGGCTTGGAATATCCGTGGCCATCGTGACGCTGGCCGGGATTTTGGCCTGGCTTCTTCAAAACCAGCCGGTACTCATTTGGTCTTTTTTCTTTGGCCTGATCGTTGCTTCCCTGATCACCGTGAGCAAGCATCTTAATGAATGGACCCCATCCATCTCTGTATGGATAGCATTGGGGACTTTATGCACATATCTTCTGGTCGGGATGGTCCCGGCAAAGACGCCGGATACAGCATGTTTCTTGTTCATGAGCGGCGCCATTGCCATATGTGCCATGATCCTGCCCGGAATATCCGGGGCGTTTATCCTCGTCCTCTTAGGGAAATATCATTATGTCTTGGAAGCGGTAATTAATAGAGATATTCTAACCCTTGTACTGGTGGCCGCCGGAGCAGGCATAGGATTAGTGACATTCGTTCGTCTACTTAACTGGCTTTTCAATAGATACCACGATATTACCATAGCCCTTTTGACCGGGCTAATGTTCGGTTCACTGAGGAAGGTCTGGCCCTGGAAAGAGACCGTGGAGAGCATGAAAGACACTCATGGAAACATAATCCCTGCGGCCCAGGTCAATATCTTGCCGTCTCACTGGGACATAGAATTAATGACAGCTCTTTGCCTGGTTGTCGTTGGTTTTCTATTGGTCCTGTATCTAAATTTTTTGGCTGAAAAAGGCAATGAGAGAGGGTTGTCCCATGGGAACGAATAAAGCAGATATTTATCGCATGTTGTTCCTGCCTGTAATGAAAATGAACGGATAGCTGACGCCTTCTCCCTGAGGACTGCCGCCCCCACAGCAACTGAACGTGAGACATACGAGCCGACCTGGTCAGGAAGTTCATAAGAGGCAGCATGTTGGAAGACGCGAGGATTGGGATCCGGGGGTTCGCCGAATTGAGTGCGGACCCAGGGGGCCACATAATCGGTCTTTTGGGTTCCAAAAGGGTGTTTTGGGGTTCACTCGAGGGAGATTTTACGATATAAAAGGATGAGAAGCTTAAACGACGGCGTGACGGGAAAGGTTTTTTCTGTTAATTTCTCTGGCAGTTAGATTCTTCCAATACCGGGGGGGCTCATGACTTCATACAAGGCAACTCAGGTGATCCCATCGTGTAATGTTACCAAGCCGCTACTTGAGGATTTGGAAGGGTACATTGTTAGAAAGGCGGGTGAGATTACCGGGCAAGAACCTGATGAACTGAAACGCCATTACGGCATAGTCATTCAGGACAGCAGGGGCGAAGAGGGTCTAAACAGCATGAGTGAATACCGCCGAAACCAGTTTCCTGATGATATTAGGCGGGTTAGGCTGGGGTTTGCCGGTTACGGCGAGCCAAGCGTGAGAATCTGGGTCAGCTTTGGGCTGGATAAGGCAAGTTCAGAAGTTGGTGTCCAAATAACAGCACCCAACGCGAAAGAGCTTGCTCTTGTTGTCATCGGTGAAATTGGGTACATTTTGAAGGAATACAGAAATGTAAATTTCATATTCTCTGACCGTTATGAATATCTGTCCATATGCGTCCTGTCGGGCACTTTTGTTTATGGCTTCATGAGTGCCATCAACCTGCTATTCAAGCAACGCGTTCCTGACCTTTTTGATGCTGCCTTCTACCTGCTCTTTCTTGCCTCCTTCATTTACTTTGTGTTGAGGCGCTTTAACCGGTATTCGATGTTTGACACGAGGAAAAATGGATCGGCGACTAAGACTATCCGATGGATCTTGAGTGGTGTTGGGGGTGTGTTAGTGTTCGGCGTACTGGCAATGTACTTGAGGAAGTTTGTGTTCAACATCTAGCTGCAACGAGAAAACCCGCAGGAACGACACACCAGACATCCACCTTCGTGTTCCAATGCACCGCCGCAGTCAGGGCAGGCACCCATCATAGCAGGCATGTCAGTGGTGCTGATTTGGGTGTAGTTCTTTATGACCTGAGTAATGCCATCCGGGCAGGAAAGTACCATTTTCCCATTCTGCCATATGGGTGAGGGGCAGCGAATACCGCTAATCTGCTTAAGAATGGCTTCCACCTTAACCCCACTTCGCAAGGCCAGGGATATGAGCCTTCCGGCCGCCTCGATCTGAGAAGAGGCACACCCCCCGGTCTTCCCCATCTGAGCAAATACTTCACAAATACCTTTCTCGTCTTCGTTGATGGTAACATAGAGCTTACCGCAACCCGTATTGATTCTCTCGGTAACACCCGAAGTCCGAATAGGGCGAACCCGCGGCACGATCCCTGACTCGCCGGGTTTGGACCCTGTTTCTCTATCTTCCGACGTCTGGTGCCTGCCGAGATTGAGTACCTGCTGATCGCGGCTGCCATAACGATAGATGGTAACACCCTTGCATCCGGTTTTGTAGGCAAGCCTGTACACCTTTTCTACGTCTTCTGGTGTAGCATCATGAGGGAAATTGACGGTTTTGGACACTGCGTTATCCGTATATTTCTGAAAAGCTGCTTGGCTTTGAACATGCCACTCGGGTGCAACATCATGAGCGGTCACAAAAAGACGCTTGATCTTGCCAGGGATCCCTTTGATTTGCCGTATGGAGCCGGTTTCAGCAACCTGCTCGGCCAGTTCTTTGTTGAAAAAACCGTTTTGCTTCGCCACTTCTTCAAAGAGCGGGTGCATCTCAGAGAGGGCCTCTCCATCAAGGACCATGCGCTCATAAGCTACTGCGAAGATGGGTTCCACGCCACTGGAACATCCTGCGATGATACTGATGGTACCTGTGGGAGCAACTGTGGTTACAGTTGCATTACGCATATGCGGCGTCTTGGGATCGTCAAAAATGCTTCCCTCGTAGGCGGGAAAATTCCCCCTCTTCTTGGCCAGTTCGCTTGAAGCCTTCCTAGCTTCGCGCAACATAAAGCCCATGACCTGTTCAGCTTTCTGCACAGCCCTCTTTGAATCATAAGGGATCCCGAGCTTGATAAGCATATCGGCAAATCCCATGACTCCCAGACCATGACTCCCAGACCGATCTTTCGTGTCTTTTTGCTAATAGTTTTGATTTCGGGCAGCGGGTATTTGTTTATTTCTATTACATTGTCAAGAAAGTGAACCGCAGTGTGAATGCTGTGTCTCAGTTTCGTCTTGTTCAATTTGCCGTCGGTTATCATCTGAGACAAATTGATCGAGCCGAGATTACAAGATTCATACGGCAGCAACGGCTGTTCACCACAAGGATTCGTTGCCTCGATCTCACCCAGTTGAGGGGTGGGGTTGGCTCTGTTGATATGATCCAAGAAAATGATGCCTGGCTCCCCGCTCTGCCATACCTTGTGGTTTCTTGGATTGATCAGGTTGTAGTTTTTGCCGGACGCGAGGGCTTTCATGAATGGTTGGGTAATAGCTACCGAGATATTGAAGTTGTTCAGTCTTGCGTGATTGGTCTTGCTTCGAATGAAGGCCTCGATATCCGGATGGTCCACCCTGAGGATTCCCATGTTGGCCCCTCGCCGGGTTCCTCCCTGCTTTACCGTCTCGGTGGCCACATCAAAGACGGTCATAAAGGAAATGGGACCAGTCGATATCTTCTGCGTAGACGATACGAGATCGTTCTCCGGCCGCACACGAGAAAAGGAGAAACCCGTACCTCCCCCGCTCTTATGAATCATGGCCGTGTGTTTGAGTGCTTCAAATATGCTGTCAATTGAGTCCTCAACGGGAAGGACAAAACAGGCCGCCAGCTGTCCCAGTCTTCGGCCTGCATTCATCAGGGTGGGGGAATTAGGAAGGAAAACCGACTCCGCCATTAACTTGAAAAAAGCCTTTTCGGTTCTCTCAATATCGCCCTCGGGATCGAATTTCTCGTCAGCTGCGGCCACACTGTGCGCAACCCTTTTGAATAGCTGCTCTGGCGTCTCCGCCACTTTTCCACTTCGGTCTTTCTTCAGATAACGCCGTTCAAGAACCACCAACGCATTTGGTGAAAGAGATATTGCCATGAGACCTTTCCTTGTTCTTTACTTGCAAATGGCTACTAGCTGTACCGCATAGCCTTACTTGGTTTCCTTCTGACGATTAAGAAAGTCAATGAACGTTCGACACAGAGGAGATTGAGTCCGATGTCTGTGAACCGTCAAGTAAAAAGCCCTCTTAAATGTAAGTCCCTGGATTTTCAGCTTCTTGAGGGTTTTGGCTGTAAGTTCTTCGGCGACAGCGCACTCAGATAGAATGGATACGCCCACCCCGGCCTTGATTCCTTGACGAATTGCTTCTGTGCTTCCCATCTCGGATACGACATTAAGGGCACCAAGAGCATGGCCGGCCTTATCCAGCACCTGCTCAATCGACTTCCTAGTGCCGGAGCCCAGTTCCCGCATGATGAACGGTTCACTAACAACTTCGTCCATCACAACATGGCGCCTACCGGCCCATTTGTGTTTACCAGGCACCACGAGAAACATTTCATCATCTATGATCTTCTTCTGGATGAGCTGCACTTCTTGCGCCTTGGCCCCTACAATACCGAGTTCTACATTCCCTTGCAGCGTGTCTCTGACAACTCTCTCCGTATCGCCCTGTACCAGGGTCACCACCACTTCAGGGTAGCGTTCTCTAAATTTGCCTAACAAAGGAGGAAGGATATAGCCCGCCGGTATGGTGCTTCCACCAACGGTTAGGCGCCCTTTAATCCTGCCCTGGAACTCAGCCATAGCGTTTTCCGCTTCCCCTTTTAGGGCAATCATTCTTGTCGCATAACCATAAAGTAGACTGCCCGCCTTGGTCGGAACAACGTCTCTGCCTAACCGATCGACAAGCTTACATTCAAAGTGACTTTCCAGATCTTTGATGTGGCTGCTCACTGTGGGCTGGGAAAGATATACGGCCCTGGCTGCTCCAGAAAAGCTTCTTAGCTCAACGACCCTGCAGAATATGTGCAGCCTCCATAAGTCCATCTCAATAGCCCTTACCCTCAGTCTCATCAGCAAGGAGTGATCCGCAGCCCATCGCCGTCCGCTATAGGCTTACGCCTTACCGAATTTTTCCCTTAGCTTCTGGGAGACGTTGTCAGGAACCATGCCCCGCGTGTCTCCTCCAAATCGAGCGGCCTCCTTGATGATGGAGGAGCTAATGAATATCCAGCGCAAGCCTGTCATGAGGAAAACCGTCTCAACCGTCCTGTTGAGCTTCCGATTCATTAGCGCCATCTGAAACTCATGCTCAAAGTCAGACACTGCACGAAGGCCCCGTAAAATGGCATCGGCACGTCGCTCCGCGGCATACTCGACCAGGAGTCCGTCAAAGGAATCCACCTCAACTCCCGGTATCTCCTTGAAGGTTTCTTTGAGCATCTCCAGGCGCTCCTCGATAGTGAAGAGGGGATCCTTGGTTCCATTTGTTGCCACAGCGATGATGATTTTGTCAAAAAGATTGAGGCTCCGCTGGACCACATCACAATGTCCGTTGGTTACAGGATCAAAAGAGCCAGGATATACAGCTATCTTACCCATGTTGTCTCCACCTTAGGGCTCGCTCAAAAATAACTTAACATTGTGGCATCCCAGCTTCAGGCCATCTTTGACCGATACCTCATTCGCAAAATCCGCGAAATAGCCGGCCATTACTGTGGTTTTACTCAATCGGATCGGCCAAATCCGACCCAAATATGAGCGCCAATTCTGTGAAGTTATTCTTGCGCAAGCCCTTAGTTTAGCATTTGATGCATATGCAGATGGCCAATAGCTTGCCTCATAGCACAGTGCTATAGAATGAAACAAGCGTTTTCCCGTAATGCCTCTGGTCACTGAGAGTGAAGCAATCTACCTTCTCCGGCAATGTCTCTCGCTTGCTGTGCTCCACAACAATAGTAGCCACATCTGATGTTGACCTGCTGTGGCCCAGGAGTTGCAAGGTTTTCTTGACACAACCTTTATCGTACGGAGGGTCGATGAAGATGAGATCAAAGAGGTAGTCAATTGACCCTAAGAAACTCAGTCCTCGCAATACATTCCGTTTCAATATTGTGCTCTGTGCTTCGAGGGAGCAGGTTTGAACGTTTTGAATAACCGTTTTTATCGCTTGAGGGGCACTGTCAACGAACACAGCTGTTGCGGCTCTCCGGCTAAGAGCTTCTATCCCGAGGCTGCCGGTACCCGCAAATAGATCAAGCACCGCTGCATCTTCCACACTACCTGCAAGGATGCTAAAAATGGATTCCTTCAGGTAGTCAGAGGTAGGTCGGATTGTCATGCCGCGCAACGGGTGAAGTTTTCTTCCTTTCAAAGTTCCGCCGGTGACTCTCACACTCACCTCAGCCGCGCTTTTCGGTTGTTACTTGTTGTTCTTTGCCTATCAAAATTTAAGGCCGAAAGACTTTATCTTTTTGTGGAGGTGACTTCTCTCAATGCCAATGGCATCTGCGGTCTGGGAGATATTGTGCCGGTTTTCGGAGAGCTTGCGCAAGATATATGCTTTTTCGAATTCCTTCTTGGCCTCCTTCAAAGAGTCGGCCTCAAGAGATACTCTACCAGGAGCAACCGGGCCTTGGCGGCTGTATGAGGCAGGGATATGTTCTTCGCCGATCACGTCCGATTCCGTCATGATGCCCAGCCTTTCCACCAGGTTCTTCAGTTCTCGAACATTGCCTGGCCAAGGATAGGCTTTAAGATGCTCCAGGGCTTCAGCAGTGATGGTCTTCAAGTTGCAGCATCCTTCCTCATGACACCCTTTCAGAAAAGTTTCTACCAGCAATGGAATGTCCTCGGTGCGATCTCGCAGACGGGGCACATCGATCGGGATGACATTTATCCGGTAGAAAAGGTCATCTCGAAACGTTCCCTTCTGGATTTCTTTTTCCAGATCTTTGTTGCTTGCTGCTATGACCCGGACATCTACGGTAAGCGTCCGTGTACCTCCGACCCGCTCAAATTTCTGCTCCTGCAGTATTCGAAGAATCTTGGCCTGAGTCTTGAGACTCATATCTCCGATCTCGTCCAAGAATATTGTGCCACTGTTGGCAACTTCAAATTTGCCTCGCTTCTTGCTTGTTGCACCCGTAAACGCTCCTTTTTCGTGGCCAAAGAGCTCGCTTTCGATTAACTCATCTGGTATGGCTGCACAGTTTACATCTATGAGCGGCTTGTCTGCACGATGGCTCATTTGGTGGATTGTGCGGGCCACAAGTTCCTTTCCCGTTCCGTTCTCGCCTGTGATCATGATCCACGCATTCGTGGGTGCGGCTATCGCAATCTGTTTCTTTAGGGCCTTGATCGGAGGGCTGTTTCCGCTGATCGAATGTTTCTCAAGGGTCTTCTTACGCAGAAAACGGTTCTCCTCCTCCAGTTGCCGGAAGTTCAAGGCATTGTTAATCGTAACCACAACCTTCTCAATGGACAGCGGTTTTTCGATAAAATCATAGGCCCCTAATTTCGTGGCCTTGACCGCAGTCTCAATGGTTCCGTGACCTGAGATGATGACCACCTGAAGAAACGGATTGGTCCTCTTGATTTCCTGAAGTGTTTCTATGCCGTCAATGCCGGGCATCCAAATGTCAAGTAGGACTAAATCTGGAGACTCCTGGTCTATGATCTTCAATGCTTCGTACCCATTAGAAGCAGTCAAGACCTCAAATCCCTCATCCGAAAGGATGCCGCTCAGCGACTGCAGTATAGTAGCTTCATCGTCAACGGCCAATATTGTCGGAAACACAGGTCCACCCCCTAATTGGATTGTTTATTGATGATTGAATATTGATTCTTCTTCCCTCCAGTACATTTAACCGTTTCACTTTCAATCATCAATCGTAAATCATCAATCATAAATGGCTATGCTGGTAATTCGATAATGAACTTCGTTCCCGTCGGCTGATTGTCCTGGACCCGAATGAAACCATTGTGGTCTTCAACAATGGTGCTGACAATAGAGAGTCCCAGGCCCATACCGGTCTTTTTGGTAGAGAAGTAAGGTTCAAAGAGCCTAATCTTGTCTTCCTGGGAAATGCCCGGCCCTGTGTCACTCAGTTCGAGTCGCACAATTTTTAGGATTCCATCGTAGCTCAATGTTACGCCAATGGTGCCCTTGCCATTCATGGCGCTAATGGCATTGTTAATCAGATTAATCATGACGCGTTTCATCTGCTCTCTGTCTAGATTGAGCTGCGGAATATCCGGTTCCGAATGAATCTCAAATGAGACATCAGGCTGGGCTTCCCGGTAAAGAGCTGTGGCATCTTCCACAATCGCCGGCAAATGGCACGGCTCAGGAGTCGCTGCAGGAAGCCTGGCAAAGGCAGAAAATTCGCTCACCAGATTACCTATCTGATCGACCTGGTCGATGATAGTCTGGGTACACTCCACAAAAACAGAATCGTCGCTTTCAATTTGATCACTATACTTCCGCTTGAGTCTTTGTGCAGAGAGCTTGATGGGCGTAAGAGGGTTTTTCACCTCATGAGCAATTCGCCTTGCTACCTCACGCCAAGCCGCCATCCGTTGGGCTCTCTCGATTTCTGTCAAGTCATCGAAGACAGACACCATGCCCATGTAACGATCCTTGTCATCTTTGAGAGCGGTGACATGGACCATGAAGGCGCGGGGCGTCTGTTCGATAGTGACTCTGACGGCTTTTTCCACGGAGTTTTCGGGGCTGTTTGCCAGATCTTCTATGAAGTCATCGGCCAACGCCAGCTGTTGAGGGGTCAGCACCTTTTTATAGCTTCGATTGAGCACTTCTTCCGCTTTGAGCCCGAGCATCTTCTCTGCTGACTTGTTGATCGTTGAAATGAACCCTCCGGCATCAACGGAAATGACACCCGTGGAGACGTTTCTCAAGACGGTCGCCATGTAAATCCGCCTCTGTTCAATTTCAATGTTTTGCTCCATGAGTTGGCGGGCGGATAGTTCAAGCTGCTGCTTGCCCGCTCTCAAATCACGGGTCATCTTGTTGAAGCTGTCAACCAGTGTACCCATTTCGTCGTCGGTACCCCTGTCTATAGTAAAATTCAGGTTTCCTTCTGCCACCCGCCGGGTCCCTTCAGCCAGTTCCTGGATAGGAATCGTCAGGGTTTTTGCCAGGTAAAACCCAAACCAGGTTGCACAGAATATGATTAGCAGGGCTACTATAGAGAGTGTGATCACGTGACTGACTTGAATGGGCCATTTCATCATCTTCATCTGCTGGTATTGATCAAAACCCCGAGAAATAGCACCCAGATTCTGAGCAAGGCTGGGTGGAATAATTGTGGTGACAGCCACTACACCGATGGCCTCATCCGGACTTGCATCGGTCGGAATGCATCCCAGGGTTCTGGCGATTTCACCTGACGGGAGATGGTCCGACACTGTCGTAAAATTGACTTCACGAAATTCCTTCTGTATGGCGTCTGCTGACACTGCACCAAATGGATTGCCCTCCAAGTCTGCGTCGAGGGCCAGTGCCACTCGTTCTGAGCGGGTAGAATAGACCTCGATTGCATGGATGTTGAAAGCCCTCTGGGCAACCCGAATATATCGGGTGAGCGCTCTTCTGTTCGCCTCTTCCATCAGATTCCTGTGGGCAATCTGATAAGCGATCCGTTCCAGATAGAAGCGATTATTTTCCGTGACCGTCTGATACACGTGTTTGCCAACCTCCAGGGATTTTTCCAGAGAGTGTTCCACAGGCACGTTGAACCAAAACGCCACACTGGAGGTTATGAACTGGATCGAAAAGAAGAACAGAAGGATGGTGGGGATCAGGGAGAGGCTGGCAAAGGCAACGACAAGTTTTGTACGCAGTTTGGCTCCCATGACCTTTCGCCTGCGGTCGTAAAGAAGCTTTACCACGTTTCTGAAGACCAGGAAGATCAGTAACAACAACACAAGCATGTTGATATTGATGAGGATCAACATGATAACCGTGTTGGAGATGGGAAGCCCCGCTCCAAAACGGAGGACCCTGGTCCCGGCGTACGAAATAAGGATAACCACTACGATCAGGATCAGTATAATGATCCGTTCGCGCTTGCGGCGCCGGAGTTCTTCTTCTGAAAGTTGTGCCATGGGGATAGGGTTCTAGTATATGAAATCCGTCGTGTACCAGTCAGTCTCGAAATCCCACAGAAACAGAAAGAAACGAAATACATGATGCAGATAGAACGGGAGGGTAATTTTGCTGAGTTCTGCCTTTACACTGACCTGGTAGCGGTGGTTTCTCTTCAGGGATTCGAGCTTGGCAATCCTGAGATCCTCGACCTCGGCCATGACCTTCTTCATTTCGGACACGGAAGTGACAACGACCGGCTTGTCACCGTGTTCGCTGCGGGTTATCACGAATTCGTTCTTCAGGTTGTTATACTTGACCGTATGGTGAATCTCCATTCTGGATAGAGTCTTGTCGTTCCAAAGACCCCGAACACGGTCAAGCGCAGCTAGAAAGGTAAAGGTGGTGGGAACACCGTTCAAGATCGCCTGCTGAAGGTCGGGTGTGAAGCAGCCCTCGACCCTGAAATACAAAACAAGGTCGTCCCTGGTGTTGGTGACGATAACGTCGGTTATCCTGGCATCTTGACCCCAAGCCACGCCCGAAACCAACAGAAACAAAGAGAGCGCAAATATCAAAATCCTTTTCTGCATAAGGAATTACAATAACCAAAAAGGTTTTCGATGGCAAGGGATTTAAGGCTTACGGATATGGCGGTGCTAGGGAGAAATAGCAGGAATGTGTACGGTTTCCCAACAGGTTTTTTGGTCTATAAACCTTTTCAACAAGGCATGGTTAAGCGCGTGTCCCGATTTATGCGCCACGATGTGACCGATAAAGGGCATTCCGAGCAAAGAAAGGTCGCCAATACAGTCCAGCACCTTGTGGCGGACAAACTCGTCTTTATAGCGAAGTCCTTCCTGATTCAATATCTTGTCCTTGTCGATGACCACGGCATTGTCGAGAGAGCCCCCTCGGGCAAATCCGTTTTTCTTTAGATGATTTACCTCATGCAGGAATCCAAATGTCCTGGCCCGGCTGATCTCCTTTTCAAAAAGGCTGTCGGTGAGTGAAATAGTAAATGACTGACGGTTCACAACCGGGTGCTCAAAATCTATGGTGCAGGTAATCTTGAGGGTATCTGAGGGATGGAGTGCGACCTTCCTGTCTTCTTCCTCCATCTCAATAGGCTTCTTCACCACAAAAGTAAACCGCTTCCCTGATTGGGCTTTGATTCCGGCTTCCAGCAGCATCGAGGTAAATGGGCCCGCACTTCCATCCATAATAGGGGCTTCATAGGCATCCATCTCGACCAGAATATTATCGATCGAGAGTCCGGCAAAGGATGCCATCAGGTGCTCCACGGTCGACACAATGACACCATCTGTTCCGAGCGTGGTTGCAAGGCTCGTGTCAATGACATTTCGAAAATGAGCGCCAATAACTGGTTTGTGGGGCAAGTCTGTCCGCACGAATTTAACGCCGTGGTTGACTGGCGCAGGCTTAATCGTCAAATTCACCTTCTTGCCCGAGTGGAGTCCAACGCCTGAGCATTGAACGGGTCGGACCAGAGTCCGCTGATTAGAATACATTTCGATTGTCCTTTCAGATCTCGGTCGCCTTGTCGCTGTTGTAGCCGACGGCTCAATGGGCCTACGGCAAGGACACCTTTTTGGCAAAACAAAATTTAGTATAGCAACTGCCATACCACGTCAAGCAATATTTTGGAGGAAACGCAACTCCAGAAATATAACCAGCTGAATATTAAGGAGAAAGGAGCGATGCGCCCCTTGTCTTTTTTTGAAGTGTGATGTTATGCTGTACACGCCAGGTGTGTAGAAAGGTACACGTCGCAGGTTGGGGTTGTGTCCATTTTGCAACAGGAGCCGCTCCCTTCCAGGCCGGCCTGCCAGGACTTCTGTGGGATCGCATGGCTGGATTCCTGGACGTTTTGAACACATGCTCATCCCAAAAGACAGTTCCAATACCCCCTACCTAGGGCTACTAATGTGACCTCCGCATTTCATCCGCAAGAAAACAGGATTGCCTTTATAGGAATCTCTGGCATTCTTTGCATCACGGTTTGGGGACAAGTCAACCCGGATTACTCAACAATAAACTCCAAGAATCAGCATTTCTTTCCGGAAGTCAGGATATTTTGCTTTCTCGGGTCTTGAGCAGCGCAGTATTGGGGGTTGATGCCTATGTCGTGGAGGTTGAGGTTGATATCAGGCAAGGACTTCCAAGCTTTACCACGGTGGGCCTGCCAGAGGTGGCTGTAAAAGAAAGCAAAGACCGGGTCAAATCTGCAATCAACAATTCCGGTTACAGGTTTCCGGATGATCGCATCACGGTCAACCTCGCGCCTGCTGATATCAAGAAAGAGGGGACAGGCTTTGATCTCCCCATTGCACTGGGCATCCTGTGTGCCTCAGGGATCGTGCCCCAGGACCGACTCGCCGAGTTCTTGATCCTAGGCGAACTCTCCCTGGACGGACGCGTCAAGCCGGTGCGCGGATCACTCCCCATAGCTCTCTTGGCTAGAAACTCCGGCTGTCGGGGCATGATTCTCCCGAAAGATAACGCGCCGGAAGCGGCAGTGGTAGACAGGATAGAAGTGCTCCCAGTGCCCACCCTGGGTACACTCGTAGATTACCTGTGCGGCTTGAGGGCCATTCAGCCCGAATCTGTAGACATCCAAACCATTTTTCAGGAAGCAGACCCAGACGAGATTGACTTCTCTGAAGTCAAAGGTCAAGAACATGTAAAACGGGCATTGGAGATAGCGGCAGCAGGAGGGCACAACGTCATTATGGTCGGCCCTCCTGGGGCAGGAAAAACCATGTTGGCAAAACGCCTGGCAACGATCCTGCCTCCAATCACCTTCGAAGAAGCTATCGAGACGACCAAGGTGTACAGTGTGTTGGGTATGCTGAGAGAGTCCCAGGCCCTGATCACACGTCGACCATTTCGTTCTCCGCACCATACTATATCCGATGCGGGGCTTATTGGCGGGGGACATACCCCAAGACCCGGAGAAGTGAGTCTATCGCACAATGGTGTTCTCTTTCTGGATGAACTCCCGGAGTTTAAGAAGAATGTGCTTGAGGTGCTGCGTCAGCCTATGGAGGACGGGTATGTCACTATTGCACGTGCCCTAATGAGCATAACCTATCCTGCCAGGTTCATGCTCGTGGCTGCCATGAATCCCTGTCCCTGCGGGTATTTCTCTGATCCCAATCACGAATGCACGTGCACCTATACGAAAATCCATCGGTATCGGTCCAAGATCTCTGGTCCACTCATGGATCGCATAGACATTCACGTGGAGGTGCCCGGTGTCCCTTACAGGGATCTCGCCAGCCAGCAGGATGCCCCAACCTCTGCCGATATCAGGGAGCGCATGAATCGGGCACGTGCCATCCAGTCCGAGAGGTTAAGACGGACGAAGATTCACTGCAATGCTCAGATGACCAACCGTCAGATCAGAAGACATTGCACTGTTGACCGGGATTCCCACAGACTGCTCGAAGCGGCGATTGACAAACTGGGGCTTTCGGCTCGGGCGTACAACCGGATCCTGCGGATTGGAAGAACGATTGCGGACCTGGAACGAGCTGAGAAGGTTGACGCGAATCATATCTCTGAGGCGATTCAATACCGAAGCTTGGACCGGGGCACCATCTTCGGGTGGCAATAGTCTCCTCAGAGCCCAGAAACCGTTTCTTCCCTCTCACTGAATTTCGTGCGCGTGCCTTGCGAGGTGGCCCAGTTCAGGGAAGATGAGTTCTTTGCAGGCAAGCTTGCAGGCGTCTATGCTGCCGGGTATACAAAAGACCATGGTTTGCCCCACCACGCCGGCAGTGGCCCGGGAGAGGAGTGCTGCAGAGTCGATTCTTTCGTAGCTCAGCTGGGCAAAAAGGGGGCCAAAGGCTGTCAGTTCTTTGGTGAACATGGGTCGGATCGCCTCGATGGTAACATCATTGGGACTGATGCCAGTCCCTCCGGTCACTATGATTGCGTGAGGGTTATGTTCTTGAATGACTGCTCGGATTGTGTATTCAATGACTTCCTTGTTGTCGGAAATCACGTTGTGAAAAACCACTCTTTGTTTTTTCTGGATCCGTTTTTTGATCCAATGCCCACTTTTGTCGTCGGCCAGCCTGCGGGTGCTCGACACAGTCAAAACGGCGATTCTTAGCGACTTTGGAGCCTGGCTTCTATGTGTTCTAATTCCCATGGGATATCGGCTATGAGGTTCTTATAAGCGTGGTAGCCATCGGGTGTAGTGCGGTAACAACTTGTTGTCAAGGGGAAAAGCGGCGAATGCTGTTGACAAGCTGGCCTGGCAACAGTATTTTGTGCAAACAAACGATAAGGCGTTGGCTGCTATCTACCCAGAGGATATGAGAAGAAATGACGCGTGAACAGAACCGCCCTTTGATACGATGTGAACATGTAGCAAAGCCTGAACAGGATGTGAAGAAGGGCTGGTTCAAAAGGCTACTGGAGCGTATAGCCAAGGCGAACGAAAAAAGCGGCGGTCAACTCTGTGCGTCTTGAAAGATCAAAGCCCGAGGTGCTGGTCAGCACCAATAAAGACTTCCCCGAGAGAATACCAACCGCGGCTTCAATTCTTGTAATGTCTTGTCAGGTGTGAGATTAAGGTTTATGGCGCAAGGCGCAAGGCCCAAGGCACACGCCACCTCAAACACCAAGGAGCATATTATGTCGTCAAAGACGGGCATAGTCTGCCACGACCTTTACAAACAGCACCTTGCCGGCTTTCCTCACGTTGAAAGCCCCGAGCGTCTGCAAGTTATCTATGAGATGATTGAAGCGGAAGACATGGCAGGAAGGTTTGTGACAATCTCACCACGCCCTGCCACTCACGATGAGCTGGCATGGATCCACAGCCCTTCCCATATCCAGAGGGTAGCTGCCACGGACGGGAAGCCCCACGCGTCACTTGATCCTGATACCCAGACCACATCCCTTTCGTATCAGGCAGCCAGCCTGGCCGTGGGTGGTCTGTTTTCCCTGGTGGACAGGATCCTTGACGGCACCGTAAGAAACGGTTTTGCCCTGGTGAGGCCGCCCGGGCATCATGCGGAAAAAGATCGGGCCATGGGCTTCTGTCTTTTCAACAATGTCGCCCTAGGTGCCCGCTACGCCATAAAGACCCATGGGCTGAAGAAGATCCTGATCATTGACTGGGATCTCCACCACGGCAACGCAACTCAGAACAGCTTCTATGAAGACCCGGATGTCCTCTATTTTTCCACACACCAGTATCCTCACTATCCTGGGACAGGAGGTATGAGGGAGGTCGGACGCGGAGAAGGGATGGGGTTCACTGTCAACGTTCCATTGTCTTCAGGTTACGGGGACGCTGACTTTTTCAAGATCTTTGAGCAGATCCTTTGTCCAATAGGGAGAGCTTTCAAGCCGGAACTGATCTTTGTATCTGCCGGGTTTGACACGTACGTGGCAGATCCCCTTGGAGGCATGCAGGTCACACCAAAGGGTTACGCGGCCATGACACGTCTGATCATGGCGCTTGCCAAGGAATGCGCCTCCGAGAGGCTGGCCATCACCTTGGAGGGAGGGTATCATCTTACAGGTCTCAGGGAGTCTGCAAAGGCCGTCTTAAAAGAGCTCGTGGGAGAGAGTATCTTGAGCGCTGATGACTTGGAAGGTTTGGAAAAAGGGGCGGCACCCGGAATCGTGAAAGATGTGATGAAAGTCCAAGAATCCTACTGGCCTTTGTAATAGCGACCCACTCTATCTTGTCCAAATCCTTCTTACCTTCCCGGGCACACTGACCAACCCCCGGGGAAGAAAGATGATGATCACCAGGATGATCAGCCCGTATATCATGCCTTCGGCTTCCTCAAAGTAGTGCAGCCACTCGTAATTTAGAAAAGTAATAAGCGCTGCGCCTACCACTGCTCCCCAAACACTGTGCATCCCACCCAGAATGATCATGATCAGGAGCTTGATGGACACAAAGAGGTCGAAGCTGGCGGGACTAAGGAAGTTCAGGTAGTGGGCATAAAGACTTCCCGCCACAGAGGCCATGACAGCCGAAACGACAAACACGTAGATCTTGTACTTAGAGATATTGACTCCCATGGCGCTGGCTGCCAGTTCGCTCCCGTGTATTGATCGCATGGCCCGGCCCACCCTGGAGCGAATGATATTGAGGCTGATAAGTAATGACAAAAGAACAAAACCCCAAACAAGGTAATAGTACTTGGCGATCGAATCGAGGGGATATCCCATAAGAGACATTCCCGGGATAAACGCAAGTCCATCAGGGCCCCCTGTCAATTCCACATTCTCATTGAAGACAATCGTGATGATAATACAAAAGGCCAGGGTCGCCATGGCCAGGTAGTGCCCTCTCAGTTTCAAAGAGGGGGCTCCTATGATGACGGCTACGACTGAAGAAACTGCCATCCCCATGAGAAGACATAGCCATGGATTGATCCCGTACTTTGTAGTGACCACCCCCGAGATATAGGCACCAAGGCCAAAGAACGCGGCATGTCCCAACGAAATTTGGCCCGCATACCCCATGAGGAGACACAGGCCAATGGTCATGATACTGTAAATTCCCGCAAAGACCATCACATCCATGTAATGGGAAAAAATGGAGACATGCTGGGCAAGCCAAGGAAACAAGAGGAGGCCTAGACTGAACCCCGTCAGATGCAGAATGTCCCTGTTCTTTTTGAATGGTAGTCTATCCATGGTGAAGAAAGCCTAAGAGAAATCCAAACAAACTCAGAATTCCTTTATCTTGCTAATCTCCATGCTGCCCAGCAGGCCACTTGGTTTGAGGAAGAGGACAAAGAGCAGAACCAAAAGGGCAAAAGCATCCTTGTATCCGGATGAGATGAGGCCCGCTCCCAGCGACTCTATAAGTCCGATGATCAGGCCCCCTATGATGGCTCCATAAAAACTCCCCATTCCTCCAAGCACACATGCTGCAAAGCCTTTGACTGCCAACATGGCCCCGCGATCATACTCCATGAGAGAAATGGGGGTGATCACAATGCCTCCTATGGCACCGATGGCTGCACTCAGCGCAAATGAAAGGAGGATCATATAGTTCACGTTGATGCCCACCAGGCTCGATGCGTTCGGGTTGACCGCGCAGGCCCGTAATGCCTTCCCGAGGATGGTGCGATCAAAAAAGAGTGTGAGAACAACCACTACGGCAACGAGAAAGCCGACAACCCACAGACTCTGGGGTTGTATCATCGCGCCATAGAAAGCGATAGGATTTCGACCGGAAAAGGGGGGCAGATCAAAGGGATCTTTTCCCCATATAAACATGGCCGCCCCTCTTATGAAGAAAGAGGCCCCGATGGTGGCTATGATCATGGAGAGAACCGATGGCTCTCGAATAGGCCTGATAGCCAGACGGTGCAGAAGTATGCCGACTACTGTGACGACCACGATCGTGAGCGCGAATGAAAAAACGAGGGGTATGTGCAAGGCAACCTGAAGGAAAACCATAATCAAGCCGCCAAGCATCACAAATTCGCCCTGTGCAAAATTGATGGCCTCAGTAACGTTGTAGATCACGCTAAACCCGATGGCCACCATGGCATAGATGCTACCAACAGTAATCCCGGTTATGGTGTATTGGAGAAGCTGGCTTGCGAATGAAATCTCTTCCATAATCAATCAACTATTAGCGTACCGCCGATTGTGGCCCCGCGCGCAGGTAGGCATTCGAGTGGACCCGGAGTCCTCAGCGAGGAACGGGGCCGTTGAGCCATGGAAAGGCTTCAAGGCCCCGAGCAAACTCATGCATCTTTATCTTGAACGAAAATCGGATCAACAAACAAAGGCGTGTCCGAGTCACGCAGCTTTATTCACTTGACAGTCTCGGACACGCCTCGCTCTGGACTAATCGGCAAAAGCCCAAGCCCCGTTTTTCACCACAATCATCTGGAAGGCCTTTTTGGTCAGGCCGTTATGGTTTTTCGGCGAGAAGCTGAAAACGCCGTGTTGCCCTACGAAGTCCTTGGTATTTTCTATATGATCCCTGATCTTTGCATGGTCACAACCCACAGCCTTCAAGGCCTGGACGACCAGGCTAAGCGCATCCCAGGCATGACCGCCAAAGGACGAGACAGGTTCAAAGTACTTCATTGTATAAGCTCTGCGGTATTCCATGGTGACCCCTTTTTGCGGGTGGTCATCTGGAAGGATCTCAGCATAGTTGCAGGCTCCCAAAGGCGTGAAGACCCCTTCAGCAGCGCCAACTGCCAGGTCGATGTTCTTTTTGCTTCCAAAGCCATGGCTCTGGTAGAAGGTGACGTTGGTCATTCCCAACTCTTGACAGTTTCTCAAGGCAATCACCTGGGTCGGCCCAATCGACCAATTCACAATAGCCTGTGGAGCCAATCCCTTAATCTTGGTAAGTTGGGCTGCAAGGCTCGTATCCTTTGGACCGTATGTTTCATCAGCGACGATCGTTATGCCGTACTTGGGAGCCAGCCGTGTCAACTCACCCCGGCCGCTTTTGCCAAAACCTGTGGTACCTGTCATAATAGCAATCTTCTTAATGCCACGTTTTTTCATGTGATCGTAAATCGCTTCCACCGCCATACTGTCGGACTGGGGCACCTTGAAGACCCATTTGTACGGTTTACCCGTCTTTTCGTTGTGGACAATCTTATAGCTGGCCGCGCATGACACCAGAGGTATCTTGTGCTTCTCCGCCTCTGGAAGAACAGCCAAGGAAAAGCCGCTCAAAGAGGGCCCGATGATGGCGCAAACCTTGTCCTGGGTGATCAGTTTCCTGACAGAAAGGGCACACTTTGTGGGGTCCCCTTCGTCGTCATAGACGATTAATTCCAATGGGTGACCACCAATTCCTCCTGCTGCGTTGATCTGTTCAGCAAGCATCATAGCGGTCTTCTTTTCAGGGTCGCCCAGGAAAGAAGCCCTCCCTGTTACCGAGAAAACCGCCCCAACCTTGTATGCCTCCTGGGCATAGATCTCCGCAACCGGAATGAGGGTAAAGGTTGCCACCAGAACAGCGGCTATCAGATAAACCGCACCCTTGCCAATTGTCTCTTTCCGTTTCATCGTTCCTTGCCTCCTTTGTAGGGTGTCTTTGGTAGCCACACATGGAGCTGAGGCTACAGGGTATACACTGTTTTTCCTTCCAGTATCTTGATGTCGTTGTCTATAAGGAGTTTCACTGCAGCATCAATATCATCAAAGCGGAAGATCATGAGCGCGTTCGCACCGCTGTGCTGGACAAAGGCGTACATGTATTCCACGTTGACATCCTCTTTGCTCAGGATCTCCAAGATACGATTCAACCCTCCGGGTCTGTCTTCAACTTCGACTGCAACCACGCTGGTCTTGCCGACGGTGAACCCATGTTCTTTCAGGGCTTCTGTTGCCTTCTCGTTGTCACTAACGATCAGGCGGAGAATGCCGAAATCAGACGTGT
This sequence comes from Deltaproteobacteria bacterium, assembly GCA_019309815.1. Taxonomy (GTDB): domain Bacteria; phylum Desulfobacterota; class Desulfobacteria; order Desulfobacterales. The sequence continues at coordinate 16,216 of JAFDFO010000002.1, read as the reverse complement.
CGGCCAGGGAGAGTGCACGAATATTAACGCCAGCGTCTCCCAACACGCGAGTTATCTCGGCAAGCCGACCCGTCCTGTTCTCCAAGAATACGGATATTTGTTCGACTCGCATGACACGCTCCTTTGCTACAGTTTGCGTTTGTCTATGACCCTCTGAGCTTTACCCTCGCTCCGCTGGATGGTTCTGGGTTCGACCAAACGGACCGTGCACGAAACCCCCAACAGGTCTTTGATATCCTTTTCAATGTCTCTTTCCACAGATTGAAGGTCTTTCACAGCACCGGAGAAGGCTTCTTCGGTGATCTCAACGTCCACCTCCAAGGTGTCCAAGTGCTCTTTTCGGTCGATGATCAGCAGGTAGTACGGGGCTACATCCTTTCTGGCCAAGAGTACACTTTCGATCTGTGACGGAAATACGTTCACCCCCCGAATAATAAGCATATCGTCAGAGCGTCCCGTGATGCGTCCCATGCGAACCAGGGTCCTGCCGCATTTGCAGGGCTCTTGGTTCAGCACGGAGAGGTCCCGGGTCCGATATCGAATCAGCGGAAATGCCTCCTTGGTAAGTGTGGTAAAGACAAGCTCTCCCGGCTCCCCGTAAGGAACGGATTCGCCGGTTTCCGGATGAATGGTCTCTACGATGAAATGATCCTCAAAGACATGGAGGCCTTGTTTCGCCTCTATGCATTCAACGGAAACACCCGGTCCTATGATCTCGCTCAGGCCGTAGATGTCGACTGCATCAATCCCGAGTTTGTTCTCAATCTCCTCACGCATACTCTCGCTCCAGGGCTCTGCACCGCAAACGCCCACCCTGAATTTGAGCGATCTAAAATCGACCCCCTCCTCGGCGGCCACCTCACCCAAACGCAGGGCGTAGGATGGGGTACAGGTCAAGACAGTGGGGCCAAAGTCCTTCATCAGCAGCACTTGTCGTTTGGTGTTGCCGCCGGAGACCGGAATAACCGACGCGCCCAATCGCTCCGCACCGTAGTGAAAGCCCAGGCCTCCGGTAAAGAGCCCGTAGCCATAAGCGTTATGGACGATGTCCCCCTTATGCGCGCCGGCGGCCGCCAGGGTACGAGCCATGAGCTCTGACCATGTGTCAATATCTTTTTGGGTGTAACCGACCACCGTGGGTTTGCCTGTGGTGCCGGAGGAGGCGTGGATGCGCACTACCTTTTCCATGGGAGTGGCAAACATGGCGAACGGATAATTGTCTCGCAGGTCCTGCTTCAAGGTAAAGGGGAGTTTTTGTAGATCTTCGAGGGATCTGATCTCGTCAGGTTTGATCCCCTTTTCGTCAAAGGCCTTTTTGTAGAACGGGACAGTCGCGTATACCCTTTCAACCAGATCCTGAAGCCGTTTCAGCTTTATCGCTTCTAAAGCATGCCTTGGCAGGGTTTCAAGCTCTTTATCATAGATCATGTTCCCTAACTCCTTCCCAAGACCTTCAGAACTGATATCTGTACCAAGCGGAACAGGCCACGGAGCTCCGCCCCATGGCCTGTGCTTGCTAACAACACAAAAAAACCATGGGGTACCGGAGTTCGTCTACCCATGGTTCGTTTTCGTCAGCGGCTGCAGATCCTACGAAGACCCACAGGCGGACCTCCAAAAAAGAATCGGAACCGCCCAAAGAAGAACATCATGATATCCGCAAAATAGTAATGATACCGCTTCATTAAAGTGATCCATTAGAGGATTTTTGGGCCAATGTCAAGCAAAATAATCTGAGCTGCTCTCCTGTCTGCCTTCACGATCAGGCTACTTCGCAGCCACTGAAACACTCTCATGACGAAGTACCTTTTCTCTGGCAATCTGAAAGCCGACCGAATCGGGATACGCTTTGACTACCTCCTTATATGCCTCAATGGCTTTTTCCTGATCATTCATCGCTTCCATCATCCGTGCATAATTATAGTACGCATCTCCCTTCATGAATTCATCCTGAGCAGCCGTTATCTTCTGATAGTGTTCTGCAGCCGACTCGAAGTTGTCTTGGGCCTCATACGCATATGCAAGCCCGTTCCAGATGAGCTTCAGGACAGCACCATCTTTGTGGAAAGCACCGGGGGCCCTTTGATACAGGTCAATCGCCCGTTGGTAGTTGCCCATGTGGTAGCTCAAGTTTGCGTATGCCATGAGGCTCAACGGCGCTGCATCTGTTGAGTGATATTTCTCAAGCACCCGCTCAAATGGTTCGGCAGTTTCATCAAGGGACAGGGGCGAGGTTCTCCCAAGAAGTTCAGCCAAATAACGTATGCGTCCTTGCTCAAACAAGGCATAGGCCTTGCGCTCAGATACCTGTGAGGAATACCGCAACCCGGCTATGCATAGGGCCGCGGCTACCACGCCCATAGCCACGCCAAGAACCAGTCTTCGATTATTGGCCATAAACTGAATAGTTTTGGCTGAAACGGTGAGAAATTCATCCGGCTCTTTCAAGAGCTGTTTCCTTGTAATGCGCTTCTTTTTAGCCATGGTATCTCCTCACAGAGCTTCTTCTTGTCGCAGGGTTTTCAATATATTAGGAACCCTGAAGTACGGATTCAATCTGTGCCTGCATACCCGTCACTGCGGCATTCGGGTCAGGGGCATCCCTTACGGGACGGCCCACAACTACGTAATCTGCACCGTTTTGAAACGCCTGCATGACATCCACTGTGCGTTTTTGGTCATCAACGTTTTTCACCGGGCGGATGCCCGGAACAACGACAAGGAAATTCGTTCCAAGATTTTCCCTTAACATGGGAGCTTCAAGACCTGAAGAGACCACTCCACTGCAGCCGATCTCAAGGGCGCGTTTGGCACGCGAAAGCACAAGATCATCAACGGAGCATCTAAAGCCCAGGTCTCTCATATCTGCCTCATCCAGACTTGTGAGAACTGTAACCGCCAGAATCTGCACACCTTGCGCAGCCTCCACAGCTGCCTTTAGCATGGCGTCGTTTCCGTGGACAGTGGCGAACGTAACACCCCTATCTGAAAGTGCCTTGACAGCTAATTTCACTGTCTCAGGCACATCAAAGAACTTGAGATCGATAAAGACCTTTAGATGACGGCTCAAGATCCAGTCGATAATCTCAAAACCCGCTGCAACAAAGAGCTGCAGTCCCACTTTGAAAAACTTGGTGTGAGCTTCAAGGGTTTCGACCCACTTCTTGGCTTCACTTGCGCTGGGTACATCCAGAGCAAAAATGATCCGTTCGTTTAAGGGGATGTCCTTTATCATTGGTCCCTCAAGGGCTTAGCCGTTTCTTTCTTTCACAATCAGCGTTCTCAAAATGTACAATCGATTCAGGGCTTCCTGGGCAGGGTAAAATAGAAGGTTGCTCCTTTGGCCTTTTCAGACTCTACCCAGACTTTTCCTCCGTGGTGGTCTATGATCCTGGCAACAATGGCAAGACCCAAGCCCGACCCCTCCTGATCTTTGACTTCTTTCAACCGGTGAAACATTTCAAAGATTTTCCGGTGATATTTCGGGTCAATCCCGATCCCATTGTCCTTTACATGGAACTGGTGGAATGCTCCCTTTTCTTCGTACCCTATCTCGATCTTGGGGTTTCCGGTGCCCTGCACAAACTTAACTGCATTGCCGAGCAGGTTCTCAAAGACCTGATATATCCTCTCTCCATCACAGTAGATGGTCGGAAGGTTCTTCCCCACGACAAGCTCTATTTCGTTCTTTTTCACTCTGTCCCTGAGAGATGATGCCGTGCTTGTCACGATTTCGAGGGAGGACACCTCTTTGAACGTGGAGACTACACGGCCGACCTTTGACAAAGAAAGGAGGTCAGAGACCAACAACTCCATGCGGTCGGCACTCGTCCTGATCTGCTCAAGGTACTTCCGTTCTTTGGCTTCCATTTTGTCTCCACGCTTCTTGAAGAGGCGAGAGGAAAATCCCTGGATGGAAATGATAGGCGTCTTCAGGTCATGGGAGACAACATGGACGAAGTTCTCAAGTTCTTCATTTATCTTTCGCAGTTTTTCCTCTGCGCCCTTTTGTTCGGTAATATCTGCGATGTTGCCCAAGATGGCGGGTTTTCCCTGGTATTCTATACGGGTGTTTCTCCTCTTAATCCATATGGTCCCGCCAAACTTGGTCAGTCCCCTTGCCTCGTATTCGACGGGTACATCTTCTCCTCTCAGCCTCCTTGCCCTCATGTCATCGGTCAAGGCCCGGTCTTCAGGATGGACCAGCTTCCAAGTCTCCATACCCATCAATGCGTCTCTGGGGTACCTGTAAATCTCAGCAAATGTGTTGTTCGCAAACACAACCTTCTCGTCCTGGTCAATATAGATACCGGTTAGGGAGCTTTCGACCAGGGTGCTATACTTCTCTTCCCCCTCCCGCAATTCTTCCTCAACCCGCCTGCGCTCTGCGATGTCACGAAAGGTACCTTGGATGATCGGTTTTGCTCGAACCAGGGTAACTGAGGCAGTGATGTGAACAGGTATGATTCTTCCGGACTTGGTTATGATCTCTCCCTCTTCATCAACAGAGCCGTTCTGCTCTATATGCTTTTTGAACATGCCAGTATAGTATTCGGCCTTGTCCGGCGGATGAAGCGTCGTTTGATGTTGTCCTATGATCTCTTCGCGGCTTTTTTCCAGAAGCGTTTCCGCAGCCCTGTTACAGTTGGTCACCAGGCCGGTCTCGGAATCTGCCCAGAAAATGGCATCCACGGCACTTTCAAATGTGAGTCGGCATTTCTCCTCGCTCTCTCTGAGCGCCTCCTGTGTCCCCGCGCGGTCAGCGGCCTCCTTTTCCAGTGCCTTAACCCTTTGCTCCAATTCTTCATAGGTTGGTTTACGAACCATTGGACTGCTTCCCCCTGTTGACTCTGGACAGCAGACATGCCCTGGACACCCATTCGGGGATCACAAGGTGTTGAACCCCTGTAATTTCCATGAGGACTCTCTCTTTGTGGGAGTCAAATGCAGACACGCCTTGTGCGAGCGCAAAGACCTTATATGTCAAGCAAGCTGGAGTTGTCAAACTGGGGCTCAAGAGGGTCGCAACGATGGCCGATTTCGCGGACTTCTCAGACAACAACCTTGAGAATTTGGGGTTCATTTCTGTGGGGAGGGGCTGGAACGTCTTTCGGATAGCCTAAAATGATCGGGGCAACAATACGGCAATCTTCGGGTATCCCGATTGCCCGGCAAATCTCAGGATCTCTAATATTGGTCCCTAAACCGACCCAACAGGAACCTAAGCCCATTGCTGCAGCGGAAAACATGAAATAGGAAGCGGCAAGAGCACAATCCACATTCACCGACTGGATACTCTTTGGGCCTAAGATGAAGACAAGGCATGGGGCATTGTAAAATACGTTGAAACCTTCTTTTCTGAGAGCCTTTTCGTACTTCTTAATAGGGGCGTCCGGATTTTCGTCAAGATATGAGAGAAAGTTCTTCTTGCTCTCTTCAGAAAGCCGTTGAATCCACTCTCCATCCTTGACGATGACAAACCTCCAGGGCTGCCCATTTCCCGAACTTGGCGCCAGACAGCTATCCTTTACGATTTCCTCAATCAGTTCCAAGGGGACATCTTTGTCCTCAAAATCCCTGATCGACCGCCGGTTCCTAAGAAGTTCCTTAAAATCAACCACTTAAACCTCTCTTTCCGCCGCACTTGGCCTTGCTTTGTCTTCTTGGTTATTTCTGGCACTTGGGTCAAGGGGTTTTTTATCGGTCGTCATCTCCCCTTCTGATCCATCGATATCGGGGGTAGTAAACGAGCTGGTCTCGCCTGGGGGGTGAGGAGAAGGCGTGGTAATAGTGCAGTTCCCTCTGCTGCTTCCTCCTGTAGATCGACTCCCACAAGCCGATAAACAGAAAACGGATTATCTTCTTGAAAGAGCTTGTTTTCTGCTTAACGCTCACCTGAACTATCCTCCCACTTCGGGTGTAGGGTCTCTTTGAGGCTTCCGCGAACAACAGATTCCAGGGGGAACGCTCTATCTATCGAAGCGCAGGGCAGGGGTCAGCATGCAAACAGCCCCCATACACCTTTCCGCACCGTCTTGTCCCAATATAATACCTCGTGTCCCCAACGCCAAGGGTCTTCGTATTTTGTGCGCTGTTTTTTCGACCCGCAAGCCAGCTTGAAACACTCTTCAGCTTGAACACGCCTTGCTTTTCAATTAGAATAGTTGAAATGCTATGAAGGAGATCCATATGACCCTCAAGACTCAATGCCTAATCGGTCTATCGGGGTTGGCACTGGTGGATATCGTCATTCCCATCCCGATTCTGGGTGCCATTCTGATCTACGTGGTCATCCAGAAGCCCGCCTGGTTTCAGAATCTGGTACGAGACCTGTACAAAGGGTGACGTCGATTGCCACCTGTCCCATCTGTATTGGCGGAACAGACGGATGTGTGTTTAGCATACCTGAAAACGAAAAATGCCTTGAAATTCTGGGCAAAATGATATATAGGAAAAATTCCTTTATGACGATGCAGTTTTGGGCATTCAGTTCACGGTTCGCGGAAATATAGATCAAAGGAGGATAAACACATGGCAACATTGGTCAAGGACGTAATGAATCCGATTGAAGAGTACGACACAGTCGACGTTGATGCCCATCTATGTGATGCTTTAGCTATATTGAAGAGAAATCACGAGAACCAGAAGGCGGGTACGATTGGCAAATTCCACAAAACGATCTTTGTCACGGACGCATCCAAAAACTTCGTGGGGAAGATATCCATGTATGACCTTATCAGGGGGCTGGTCCCTGAAAATGTGAAAAAACCAGAGTTCTTGAGCGCTCGAGCCCTTTCTTCACGAGCACTCGCTGCAGCCGAGGAGGCCGGTGATATCGTGGAGCACTTTCAGTGGGAAAACAAGTCCTTTGCCGACTTGGTCAAGCAAGAGGCGCACAAGAAAGTAAGAGACATCATGACTCCGATTACTGGTGGGGTCTTAACAGAAGACGATAAAGTGAATCACGCTATCTACGTCTTGTTCAAAGATGGCGTTCGGCAGCAGCTGGTCCTCCGGGACGACCAGGTCGTTGGCGTATTGAACCTCATGGTCATAATGACTCAGTTCCTTGATGCTGTAGGGCCAGAGTGCTACGTGGAGTGGGAATAGGAAACCTTGTAGCCCATAGACGGATGGGTGGAATGTAACAACGTTGTAACACCCGGAGAGGCTGGCAACTCCTACGGATTTTGGAAAGCCTGTTTACTCCGGTTTGACCCGGATCTTTTACGTCAACCCAAACTGACGACTCCAACCGCTGGTTGCCGCGAATACTGTACATAGGATGGCGCCGGTTTAAAACAGGCCTGATTTGACCGTGGTACGATGAATGGTCAAACCGGGCCATTTTTTTCGCGTGACAGCCGTGTGGTTGCGTACAGATTCGCGAATCGCTGTAAAGCAAAACAAGGGCATCGAAGACGATGACACCTGAACTCATCATAAACATCCTGCTCATTCTGACAGCGACCTGGGGCCTGGGCAGTCTTTTTTCCCGATTCGGGCTTTTCGGTGCTGGCCCGGAAGGACCATAGGGCACAACAAACAAGAGGGCGATGATACCCCATTGAGGACTCAAGAGGGGAGTGGCCATAAGACATGAGGTTGGGAATAGTAGGTCTCCCGGGGTCGGGTAAGTCAACCATCTTTCAGGCTTTGACCGGGAGCAAGTTTGAACAAGGAGCCCATAAAGGTTCCCACATTACGACCGTCCAGGTTCCGGATCAGAGGATCGATGCATTGAAGGAACTCTTTAAACCGGACAAGACCGTTTTTGCCCGGCTTGAATACTTGCTCCCGTCCGGGACAAGATCCTACGTTCCAGGTGGGCAGAGTGATGAGAGCTTCTGGAGTGAGGCACGTCCCTGTGATGCCCTGATACACGTCGTGCGAAACTTTCACCAGCCAGGGGGAGAGGATCCCCACCCGCGAGACGACTTCCTGAAACTCGAAACCGACATGATCTTTGCCGATCTCGTGGTCGTGGAAAGGCGTATCGAGCGTCTTGATCAGGACAAGAAGCGTGGCAAGGAGAGTGATGCTGAGGAGCGCCAATTACTTGAAGCCTGTCTCAGCATGCTTGAAGCGCAGAATCCCCTGCGGGATGATCCAGGACTGGCAACAGCTCATCAGTTGAAAGGTTACACCTTCCTATCTGCCAAGCCCCTTTTGCTTCTTTTCAGCAACGATGATGAGGATAAGGGCTTGCCGGCATGGGATGGCTCCCCGGAGCTTTCTAATGCGCTTGTAATCAGAGGCAAGTTGGAAATGGAGCTTTCAGAGCTCCCTCCGGAGGAGGCCGCGGAATTCTCTGCTGCATATCAGATCGAGGGTTTCGCCAGAGACAGGGTGATCCGGCATTCCTGCAACGTACTCGGCCTGATTTCATTTTTTACTGTAGTCAACAACGAGGTGCGGTCTTGGATGATCCCCAGAGGGAGCCCGGCCTTGGAAGCGGCTGACGTGATCCACTCCGACATGAAACGGGGGTTCATTCGCGCTGAGGTTATTCCTTGCGAGGATCTTTTAAGTGCGGGTTCATATCAGAACGCGAAAAAAGAAGGAAAAGTTAGGCTGGAAGGAAAAACTTACATCGTTCAGGACGGGGATCTCATAACATTCCACTTCAACGTCTGACGACAAAGGAGACGCCCAACTTCGGTGTTGCGCGGCGTCCTTCGTCACTGCGACGTACTATAAGTACGACTCGTTCCTCAGGACTTGCGCGCCTTGAATTTGGGAGTCTCCTTTGCCGTCAGGCGTTAAGTCCCAGCGAGATTCTCAGTATCTGATATTCTTATTTTGACCCAAGACTTGCGCGCCTTGTATCTGGAGCCCTTACAAAAGCGTCACAAACATCAGGTATTTCGTATGGGGCTGGGAGAATGGATCTTGTGATCTGAGCGGAGGTATCTGCAGGATGAATCGGACTATTGTTTGAAGATGTTCTTGATCTTGGTAGACAGTTTGGCGGCGTCTAGTTCTGCGAATTCCTTTAGAATGGCTTCCTGTTTCTTGGTAAGACCTGTGGGTGTCTTCACCAGTATTTGTATGATCTGATCCCCTTTCCCGTAGCTTCTCAGAGAGAGAATCCCTTCACCTTTGAATCGAAAGATCTCACCCGCCTGTGTCCCTTTGGGGATGTGCAGCTTCTTTTCTCCTGTCAGGGTCGGCACATCAATATCGGCACCAAGCGCTGCCTGAACAAAGGATATCGGAACCTGGCAGACAACATGGTCGTCGCTGCGCTTGAAGAAGTCGTGGGGTTTTACGCTAACATAGACATACAGATCTCCGGGGGGCCCGCCCCGGGGACCGCTTTCCCCTTCCCCGGTGAGTCGAAGCCTTGAACCGGTATCCACGCCTGCAGGGATCTTGAGTGTTACCTTGTTGCTCTTCTCAACTTGCCCTGTACCATGACACCCTGGACAGGGCGACGTTATGGTACGGCCTCCGCCACGACAGTTGGGACACGTAGTTCTGATGCTGAAAAACCCCTGACTTCTGCTTATCTGCCCGGTTCCGGCACACTGGGCACAGTTTTCAGGATGGGTTCCGGGTTCGCATCCCGTGCCCTCACACGTGGAGCAGGTATGGAGTTTTTCTATATCGATCTCGGTCTCCACGCCAAATGCAGCATCCTCAAAGCTAATCGTCATGTCATATCTAAGATCTGCTCCACGGCGTGCGGCAGTCCTCGAGCGTCCCCCGGTCCCAAAACTGAAGAAATCGTCAAAGATGTCGGTGAAGCTCGAGAATATGTCCTCGAACCCGCGAAACCCGGAAAAGCCCGTCCCCTGGAGGCCCTCATGTCCATAGTGGTCATATATGTTTCTCTTCTGGGGGTCTCGGAGTACCTCATAGGCTTCCGCAGCCTCTTTGAAATTCTCCTCAGCCTCTTTACTGCCTGGATTGCGGTCAGGGTGGTATTTCAGGGCGAGCTTCCGATAATTCGCCTTGAGCTCTTCAGCAGTGGCATTTCGATCAACACCGAGGATATCGTAATAGTCTTGCTTAGCGATCATCGCCTGTCTCTGGAATGCATCCTCACAATTTCTTCCTTTGAACCAACTAACACAACCCCATAAAATAATGCACACTGCTTGATTGTCAATAGAGGTGAAGGGAGTCTATTTTTCCCACTGCTGCAGCAAAAACAGCTTGACGTCGAGGGGGAGTCCATGAGAGAGGATTTTCGTCTGCATGAAAAATCAAACTTGGTCGGACCAAGGTCTGAGGCGACGAGGAGGGAATATGGCAATCAACGTTGTTGAAAGGATTGACGGGTTTGTGAAAATTAGGCATGTCATTGTCAGTGTGTCGGACAAGAGCGGCCTGGAAAGCTTTGTACCATCACTCTTGGATATCAATCCGGAGATCAGGTTCTTTTCAACCGGGGGAACCTATAGCAGAATCAATGAGATCCTCGGTGACCGGGCCTCCACGTGCCTAACGCCGGTCTCTGATTACACCGGACAGCCGGAGACTCAGGGTGGCCTGGTGAAGACCCTCGATTTCAAGATCTATCTTGGTCTGCTCACAGAGCAATACAATGATGCCCATCAGGGGGACCTTCAGAGGACAGGGGCCATTCCTATAGACATGGTGGTGGTGAATCTCTATCCTTTCAAAGAGACCGTATCCAAGGAAGGGGTTACGGTGGAGCAGGCCAGGGGGAATATCGACATCGGAGGTCCCTGCATGATAAGGGCTTCGGCTAAGAACTTCATTCGGGTCGCATCGGTGGTCGACCCTGCTGACTACACAACAATCGTGTCCGAGATGGAGGCGAAAGGCGGGAAGATTTCCCTTGAGCTGCGATACGATCTAGCCCGGAAGGCCTTTGATCATACGGCCGTGTATGATCGCCATATTGCGGATTTCTTGGAAGGCGCATCTTTCGGCGACGTCAGCAGATGCTACGAGGTTATGGAATAGGCCAATCAAAAGCTGGAGTAATGGAGTACTCCATCACTCCATTTTGGGAGCACACCTTGGTGTCATTAGCACGCGAGGGGATTCCGCAGGTTGTAGGAACTTCAACATGTGATCGTGGAGGAGTAGTAGAATGACAGAAGATCTCAAGAAAATGTACAGAACGGTTATGGATGACCATTTTCCTTCAAACATGGAAATCAGCTTTGTTGAGGGAGATGAGCGGCAGACGCTCTTCTACGAAAAAGTGGGTTGGATCATTGAGGGAATCAAGAAAGGCCTCAGATACGGAGAGAATCCCGGACAGGAAGCGGCCCTTTACCGATTGATCAACGGGAACCTCATGTTGGGGGAAACCCGGACCATTCAGCCGGGCCGATACCTGGCCTCAGATATCGAACTGCTGCAGTCCGGGAAGCATCCGGGAAAAACGAACCTGACCGATACGGATAACGCCCTGAATATATTAAGGTATTTGGTTGGAAAGCCGACTGCCGCGATTGTCAAACACAACAATCCCTGCGGGGTCGCACGGGCCGACTCCCTTGAGGAGGCATACACCAAAGCGAACATGGCTGACCGCGTTGCTGCCTTTGGTGGCTGCATTGCCCTCAACTCGCCCGTTGACAAGGCTACAGCTGAGGCAATCAATCAGCAATATGCAGAAGTGGTTGTGGCTCCGGACTTCGAAGAGGGGGCCATGGACATCTTGGCACAAAAGAAAAACCTCAGGGTGATAGGAATTGCCAACATCAGTCGCCTGCAAACATTTGTAGGGGAGCGCTTCGTGGATTTCAAAAGTTTGATTGACGGGGGCATCATTGCCCAATGGTCGTTTGTGCCGCAGGCGCGGACCAGGGAGGACCTTAGACTGGCCGAATGTGAACACAAAGGAAAGACATACCGCATCAAACGGGAACCAGCTGACCGGGAATATGCTGACATGCTTTTCGGCTGGTTGGTGGAGTCGGGAATCACGTCTAATTCGGTGATCTATGTCAAAGACGAAGTCACGGTAGGGATCGGAACTGGAGAACAAGACCGTGTGGGCGTTGCGGAAATTGCTAGAGACAAGGCTTATCGGAAGCTGGCAGACCGCTATTGCTTTGAGGCCCTTGGCACCCCATACAATGAGCTGAACGACGACGAAAAGAAAAAGGAATTCGACCACAAAGTGGCCAAGGAAAAGGGGGGGTTGATCAAAGCTTCCATGGTTAGCGACGCCTTTTTTCCTTTCCGGGACGGCGTGGATGTGGGCATAAGCGAAGGAATTTCCTCGGTTATCCAGCCCGGCGGTTCCCTTAACGATTACAGTTCTATTGAGGCCTGCAACGAGGCGAACGTTACGATGGTGTATACAGGACAGCGAAGTTTTAAGCATTGAATTTCAATTTGGAATGCGGATTTCGGAATGCGGATTGTTTTTTGCCTCCCTGCGGTTCCGAAACGCGAGGTGACCATTCCCCAATCATTTGTTCCGCACCCGGGGCTCCTAATTCTGTTCATTCCGCACTCCGCACTCTGCATTGCGCCTTTCGGCTTGAAAACATCCCCGCATTCCGAGATGTGAAGTCATCATGACCACCTCCGTTGATCAGCATCTGGCTGCCCTTTATCGCCTTAGACGCTTTGGGATCAAGTTCGGACTCTCCACGATCACCAGGCTGTTAAGAGGCCTCGGAAATCCTCACGAGCGTTTCTCCTCAATCCATGTAGCAGGGACAAACGGCAAGGGATCAATTGCCGCCTTTCTGTCTTCGATTCTTACTCGTGCAGGATACAAAGTGGGGCTGTACACTTCCCCACACCTCGTTCGTTTCAACGAACGCATACAGATCAACGGACAAGCCATATCCGATGAAGATGTGGCACAGGTTTTGGAAGCCGTCCGGCTCATCTATACCCAGGGGGACCCCCCGACCTTCTTCGAGTGTGCCACTGCCATGGCTCTCCAGCACTTTGCTTTGGCAGGTGTGGATTGGGCCGTCCTTGAAACAGGCATGGGGGGGCGGTACGATGCCACGAACATCGTGCAGCCCGAGGCGTGCGTCATTTCCAATATCGGTCTGGAGCACCAGGAGTACCTGGGGAACACCCTTGCCGCGATTGCCCGCGAGAAGGCGGGGATTATCAAGCAAGGGGCCGGTGTTGTCACCGGAACCCGCCAGAAGAACGCGCTCACGGTTATTGAGAACGTAGCCAAAGAGAAAGGGGCTCCATTGCACAGGCTCGGAAAAGAGATACGGGTTCGGAAGGACAAGGACCGGAATTTTGCCTATTTGGGCGTTCATCGCCGGTGGCCGGGGGTTAAGATTGGCATGGTCGGGGAGCATCAGATTACCAATGCGGCCCTGGCCTTGGGGGTTGTGGATCTGCTTCTGCAAAAAGGGTTAACCATTTCGGACCAGGTGATTTACTCTGGCCTTGCCACGACCCGTTGGCCAGGACGGCTTGAGATTGTCTCAAAGAAGCCGTTCATCCTTCTGGATGGGGCACACAACCCGTCCGCGGCAAGGACACTCAGGAAGTTCCTGGAAGACGCCGTCCACGTTAAGGAGTTGATCATGGTCGTGGGTATCTTGGCGGACAAGACGTGGAAGCCGATGCTGCGAGAGCTGGCCCGCGTGGCTGACACCATGATTCTTACCAGACCGCAGTACGAGCGGGCCGCTGATCCCGACGAGCTAGCAGCATTTGTGCGCACTCTATCACAGGACATGATTGTCGTGCCGCATCTCCCGGATGCTGTGTCGCTTGCCCTTGATAAGGTGGGCGAGGATGATGGCGTCTGCATCACCGGCTCTCTATACACAGTCGGCGACGCAAAAGCTTATTTTGACAGCATTGGGTTCCATTCTTCATGATAGCGACTTGACCACTATAATGAATATATTCGTGAACAAATTGTTGAGTGCGCATTTCTTTTGTTTTTCTTGTTCCGCACTCCGCACTCCGCATTCTGCATTCCCATGACGCTTCTCGCTGACCGTTACATAGACAGAATTAGTTTTCTCAAGTACCTCCCGCAAACCGACTGCGGGGCGTGCGGGGTTCTCACATGTCAGGAGTTTGTGGAAATGCTGAAGCAAGGCCACAAGAAGCCTCAGGATTGTCCTGATCTCTCACCAAGTCTTTACTACCCTTTTGAGGTTGCCCTTGATGCAGACAACCTCTTTCCGGAATTTGGCTGCCTGACCGTTCCCCGCCCAGGCCCGACGGGACGAATAGAGATCAATAACCCGGGCGATGATAGCCCGATCCTGATCTCCGGAAACAATACCCATACCCAGGATGTAGTGACTTCGATTCTGGGCACGACAAAGAGTCCGTTTTTCGTGGTCTTTGCCGATACCAGGGGAGATACCGTTGACATGGCGGTGATTCTGAAAAGCCTGACCGGAGGGGTGATCAGCAACGAGGTCGTCAAGGCAGGTGTTTTGGAAAAGACTGGTTATCGGGAAGTCGTGATTCCTGGCCTGGCATGGGCCGTGGCCGATGAGCTCAGGGAATCAACAGGGTGGAACGTCACTGTGGGACCTATCTGCGCGGGGGAGCTTCCTCTCTTTTTTGCAGATCGATGGCTTCCGGCACGCAGTCCACGAGAGAATTCTGAATGAGCTCCTTATTTATGTCGCGTTTGATTTATCCTTAGGGCCGGAAGATTTTCTGGCGGTAATACTGCAACTCATCTATCGATTCTTTGATGTCCGTCAGCGCGAGATGGGCCTCTTCCTTTTCAAAGCGGGGAAACGAGGGATACCATCTTTTGACCAGTTCCTTTATGGAGCTTACATCGACGGTGCGATAGTGAAAGAATTCGTGGAGTGTCGGCATATACCTGGCCAGAAACCGTCGATCCTGCCAGATAGAGTTCCCGCATAGGGGGGACTGTCGTTCCTGACAGTGAAGACGCAGGAAATCCAGGGTTTTTTGCTCAGCCTGCCCGCAGTCATAGGGAGATGCCTTGACCCTGTCTGTGAGGCCGGACGCCTGATGGTGGGTTCTACTCCACTCTTCCATGTTGGAAAGGACCGCTTCCGGGTGGTTTATCGCCATACACGGGCCCTCTGCCACGAGTTTCAGATCATCATCAGTAACGATGGTTGCGATTTCCAGAATGACATGGTTTTCCGGGTCCACCCCGGTCATTTCAAGATCTATCCAGATTAGGTGGTGATTCAATTTGGCCCCTCCCTCTCCTCCTAAACGGATTTGACTATGTAAAGCTTGCCCTATGTAGGGTTTACCCCCTGTCTGGAGAAAAACGCAAGCATTTTTTATAAGCACTTCAGGGGCCTATGTTGGCCCCTGAAGTAATTCCCCATCTATGAACGACCTCGGCCTCGCCGGCCGCTGCGGCCTCTTCCGGCACGCAGCCCCCGACACTGGCCACCGGCCGGACCGTCACCAGATCTCACGCGACGGCCTGGGAAGTTATCCGGAACCGGCGTTTCATTCGCCTTGCCGCATCTTCCCAATCCTCGGCCGGTCCGTGGGCCTTCTGCAAGAGGCCCTGTTCTGTCAAAGCCTGGCATATTGAACACCTCCTCTCTGCTTCATTCAGCCTCTAATCATGTCAGGAAACATTTCTTCCGTGCCTGCCTCGGCGGCCACGGCCTCCTCTGCCCCACTCACCGGCGCCAGGGAGGCTGAATGAACCCCCTTGAATCCTAATCATCTTTCCCATCACCAATGCTTCGGCCACAAGCTCTCTTGCCTCAGCAAGAACCCTACCAAAAGTTTGCCGGGATATGTTCATACGGGCAGCAGCAGCCTCTTGATCCAGTTTATCCAGGTCGCTTAAGCGAAGATCTCGTGCAGGAATCCCCTGAGGCTTGAAGGCATTTGCCATGGGACCTCCCCGAACAAAGCGCGGTTTTCTTGGCCTGGGCATGATAGACTCCTTTCACCATTTTGAGCCTGTGACCATAATATAAGCGTCCATGCTTATATTGTCAAGCAATGTTTTGGGCCTGCGATCAAAAAGCTTCTAACGGGAGCGAGGTGTTTGTCTCGGAATCCTTCAAAATAGTGTTGGGAGGCGTGTGGGTAGTCTTAGGAAGGAACGGCAGTGGATGCTACCGATCAGGGGGTAGCCGTTTCGCGGCAAATGGTTTCCTGAAGTAATGATTCCTGCAAGAATGTTTACGTTTGTCTCCCTTGAATCAGGTTGACGAATCCTGCCTCGTCAGCGAGGGTTGTCAGGTCGCCTAAGTTGTCAGTATCACCTGCTGCTATTTTCCTTAAGATCCTTCTCATTATCTTCCCACTGCGTGTCTTT